>DASQLJ010000537.1:0-2128 GCA_035630095.1 Longimicrobium sp. | reverse complement strand
CTTCACCGCCGTGCGCCTCTACTCGGCGCTCGAGCTCTGCGTGTTCGCGGCGCTCGTGATCACCGCGGTCTCCGGGGCCTCGGAGTCTGCGGAGAAGGCGCTGGGGTGGACCCACGGGGTCGGCTGGATCCTCCTGTGCGTCGCGGTGGCCGAAGGCTGCCGGCGGCGCGTGTTCCCCTGGTGGACCTTCGCGGCGACCGTCTCGCCGCTGGGCCCCCTGGGGAGCACGGCGGCGATCGAGTACCAGAGCCGCACCCGGCGCCGCGTAGCCTGACCAGCAGCCCTTTCGTGTCGAGCGTCAACCTCCCCAATGCGCTCACACTCGTACGCGTCCTGCTCGTGCCCGTCCTGGTGGTCGCGCTGACCGTGGAGGGCGGCGACGCGCTGGCGGCGACGGTCTTCGCGCTCGCCTCGGCCACCGACTTCCTGGACGGCTGGCTGGCCCGCCGGCGCGAGACGATCACCACGTTCGGCAAGGTGATGGACCCGATCGCCGACAAGCTGCTGGTGGCGGCCGCCCTGATCGCTCTGGTGAGCCTGGAGCGCCTGGCGGCCTGGATCGCGCTGGTGATCATCGCGCGGGAGTTCGCGGTGAGCGGGCTGCGCGCGGCGGCGGGGCAGCAGGGGGTGGTGATCGACGCCAGCCAGTGGGGCAAGGCGAAGACCCTGGTTCAGGTGGCGACGATCTTCGTCCTGATCATCGCCCCGGACCCCGACGCGGTCTGGGTGCAGGTGCTCGTCTACACCACCGTGCTGGTCACGGTGGCCTCCGGCGCCGAGTACTTCATGAGCTTCCGCAAACGGATGGAGGAAGCGGGCTAGCCTGGAGCCCCGTGGAGGAGCGCGCCTCGCCCAAGGGCGGCAGCCTGTATCTGCCCACCTTCGACGGAGTCCGTGGGTTCGTGGTGATCGCGATCGTTTGCGCGCATTTGCGGCTACTGGCCGACTACGTGCCGAATCACGATGTGCCGTTGTGGCTCTCCCGCGGGATGTTCTTCTCGGTCGACCTTCTGTTCGTGATCAGCGCCTTCGTGCTGTTCCTGCCGATGGCGGCACGCGGGGAGGTCGGGAGCAAGCGCGCGTTCGCGCTCAAGCGAATCGGCCGGATCGTTCCCAACTACTACGTGAGCCTGGTTGTGGCGGTGCTGATCATGACCTTCACCACCCTGGGCCCGGCGGCCAATCTCCCCGCTCCCAGCGCCAAGGATGTGGTGCTCCACATGCTGTTCATCCACCTGGAGACGGCGACCTACATCGGCCTCGGCGTGCACGCCGTGGTGTGGGCGCTGTCGATCATCGTGATCTTTTACCTGCTGGTCCCGTTCGTCGCGCTTGCGTTCCGCCGCCATCCCTTCCGCTGGATCGCCGGCGCGCTGGTGATCTCGGCCCTGTGGCGCGCGGGCGTGGACCAGGGCGATCGCCGCCTGTACGTCGAGTTCCCCCTGTTCCTCGACGATTTCGCGATCGGCATGGGCGCGGCGCTGGCCTACATCGAGCTGCGCCGGCGCAACCTCGCCGAGCGGCTGCGGCGCCTGTCCCTGCCCGTCGTGGCGGTCGCCGGGCTGGCGTTGGCGACCTGTGTCTGCCTGGGGGGCCGCCAGCTCCAGCTCGGCCAGGTCATCCATCAGGGCGAGGCGGTGCCCATAAGCATCGGCGTCGCGCTCAGCTTCGCAACGCTCGTGGTGGCGAGCGCCTTTCTGCCCGCCTGGGCGCAGTGGCCGTTGGCCAACCGCTTCTCACGCTGGCTGGGCGAGGTGAGCTACGGCGTATTCCTCTACCACGTGTTCATCGGCTACGCGGTCGCCGACGCGCTGGACCTTGGCGGTGTCGGCAACGCCCAGGGCTTCCTGCTCCTGGTGGTCACCGTCGTGCCCCTGTCGCTCCTGGTCTCCTGGGTCTCCTACGTGACCGTCGAGCGCCCGCTGCGCGAGCGCATGCGCAGGTTCGCCAAGCGCTACGAGCGGCCGCGCGAGAAGGCCGAGATGCCTGCGGTGGGCGCGGAAGCCTGAGTCAGTTGCCGTTGTTGCCGACCGGCTCGGCGTCGGCCTCGACGGTGGAGAGCCGCTCCAGCAGCTCCTCGCGCGAGGCGCCGCGCAGGTACAGCGCGCGGTCGAACATCCGCCCGTAG
>DASQLJ010000536.1:0-10033 GCA_035630095.1 Longimicrobium sp. | reverse complement strand
GCGACGGCGGGGAGCTCGTCGTGCGGCGTCTCGGAGAGCACCTCGACGGCCTCCAGGCTGCCGGCGCGGTCGCCCAGCGCGGTGCGCACGCGGTCGCCCACCTCCTCCGGCGTGGTCTCGTCCGGCAGCGCGACGGAAAGGTCGCGGCGGACCGGCGGCTGGTGCGACACGGGAAGGTACGGCGCCAGGTCCAGCATCTGCCCGGCGACGCGGGGATTTTCCGCGCGCAGGAGGCGGATGTCGGGGATGCCCTTCGCCAGCATCAGCAGCCGGTCGAGGCCCAGGCCCATCGCCAGGCCGGTGTGGCCGTGCGGCAGCCCGCTCTCGCGCAGGATGGCGGGGAGCGCCAGGCCGCACTCGCCCACCTCCACCCATCCATCGCCCCACCGCACCTCCATCTCCACCCCATCCACCGTGTACGGGTGCGGCGACGGGTTGAGGCGGTACTGGGCGCCGGGGACGAGCGCGTCGGCCAGCGTCTCCACCATCTCCAGCAGGTCGGCCCTGCCCAGCGGGCGCGCGGCGACGCGCCACAGGTCCACCTGGTGCGGCTCGCCGGTGTGCAGGCGGTCGATCTGGTCGCGGCGGTACGCGAGCCCCGGGCACGCCAGCAGCACGTCGGCCGGCGGATCGGCGGCCAGCGCGCGCAGGAGCGGCGGGATCATGGCGGTGGTGTGCGTGCGCAGCACCCGGCCCGGTGCCACGTAGCGCGTGTAGCGGGCGTCGCGGGTCACGGCGCCGGGGTCGATGTGCAGCCGGTCGTAGTTGTCGGCGGTGGTGACCACCGGGTGCGCGCGGTGGATGCGCGGCTCGCACCCCCAGCGCGCCGCGAGCGCGCCGGTCACGCGGTCGACCAGCAGCTGCATGGCGTGCGGGCCGCCGGCGGGGTCGCTCAGGTCGCGCAGCGCCAGGGCGCGCTCGAGCGCCTGGGGCGGGATGATCGGGATCGTCATGGCTTCCTCGGTCGATTCTCTGGATGAGCGGCCCGGCGCGGGGTGCGCCGGGCGCGGGCACACGAAAACGCCCCCCGGCACCGCTGCCGGGGGGCGTGGGCCGTGGGCTCACACCAGGGAGGACGAACGCGAGGCTACGGCACGCGCGCGACTGCCCTCCACATCCCGGCGGGGGTGCGGGGGCAGGTAAATCGGCGGGCGGCGGCGCGAACGGTCATCTCAGGCTCTCGGTCGGTCTGGATCCACGAAATCGGGCGCCCTGCGGCGGCCTGTCGAAAGATCGGCACGCGCGGGGGAAACGGTCAAGGCTTGTCGACGACGACGATGGCGCCGTTCTCGGCGGTCGGGCCGAAGCGGGAGCGCGCCAGGATCGGGGTGAACCACTGCAGCATCTCCACGTCGCTCGCCGGGATCTGCTTGAGGGATTCGATGGTGCCGAGCGACTGGCCGTTCCGGTAGACCTGGATCGGGATCGGGATCGGCCCCCTCCAGTCGGCGCTGCGACTGTTTCGCAGCCAGCGCGAGCGCAGGCGGGCAACGGCGTCGTAGGCCGTGGACACGTGGGCGTCGTCGATCTCCGCGGACGTGAGCTGGCTCGCGCTCCTGCGCGGGCGGCTTCCGGCGGCCGGCGCGGTGGACGACGAGTCAGCCGGCGCCGCGGCGGCGGCCGCGGCGGTGGAATCAGCCGCGGTCGTCTGGGCGGAGGCAGCGGTGGCGGCGAGCATCAGGACCGTGGCCGCAGAGGCCATGATAACGACAGGCTTCATCGAACACCCTTGATGGATGACGGGAGCGAGCGCGCGGGAGGAATCAGCGCTGAGTCGAATCGCCAGCGAGGGAAGATGAAAACTCACACATCTTCGCCATTAACGCAACTCCTGTATTCACTTCGGATTAGAAACACGTCAGATCCTCACCGGCGGCTAAAGAAGCCGCAGCGCTGCGGCTTCTTCAGCCGCCGGTCAGCGGGCCAACTCCCTTGCCGGCCCAAGCAACCACCACCGGCAAGCATCGCCCCGATCGAGCAGTTAACAGCACTGGCCGCCACCGAAAACTGCTCGATCAGGGGGATGTCGATCATTCCTCCGCCGACGTGCGATGGGCGGGGTAGTGTCCATGTTCAAAAAAACTGATAACTCAGCACATGCCCAGGCGACGTTCGCCTCCCCTCCACGCTCGCTCGATCCAGGCAATCATCCGCTGCGCCCTTCTCGTGCCGCGATGCCGTCCCGCGCCCGTGGAGCCTCGCCCAGTTTGCGAGGCTCGGCTCAGTCGGCGGTATCTCGGCTCGATCCCAAGCTCTTTACTCAGCTTCCGTCCTCCGGGGTCGTTGCTTCCCACGAAGAGAGGCCGCGCCCGGTTGGACGCGGCCTCCGCCAGTTCCTTCGACCCCCCTCAACCCGAGCTACTGTCGGATGATGCGCTTGGCGAGGGCGCCGGCGGGGAGGGTGGAGGTGGCGCCGGGGACCTGGTTGATGATCGCCAGCTCCTCGATCGGGATCGTGGACGGGTAGCGCCGGTTGAACTCGGCGAGCGTCATCGCCTGCGGCAGGCGCACCACGTTCACGCGCGTGGGCCGCACGTTCAGCACCGACGGATCGCTCACGGGGCCGAAGCTGCCGATCACCTGCCGGAAGAGCCCCTGGTACTGCCCGTAGAGCTGCGCCGGGGTGTAGGCCAGCACGTGGAAGACGGTCCCGTTGTGCTCGATGAACGCCGCCATCCCCGCCACCACGCCCTGCTGCGTCTGCGCCTGGAAGGGCACCACCACCGCGGGAAGGCCGTTCACCGTGGTGCGCCCGCCCTGCCCCGCCTGCACCCCCTGCTGCGAGAAGAAGGCGCGGGCCGCCTCGTCGGCGCCGCGGGCCTGCTGCACGAGGGTGAGCTGCACCATGGCGTCCTGCCGCTGGCTCACGCCGGTGACCGACTGCGGCAGGTTCTGCGTCTGCCAGCCGCCGGGGAAGGTGAGGCTGAAGCGCAGGTCGGGGTGCAGGAAGACGTTCTGCTGGAAGAAGCCCTGGCGCGGGTTCTCGCCGTAGAGCATCCCGTTCAGCCGGTTCAGGTACTGCGGCCCTTCCACGCGAGACGCCGGCGTGCCGGGCGCGAGCGCGGCCACGCGGCGCTCCACGTCGGCGATGCGGGCCTCTTCGCCGGGATGGGACGCGGCCCAGGTGGGCACCGGGCTGCGGCCCGTGCGCGCCGCCTGCGCCTGCTCCACCCGCTGCAGCGTCTGGAACACCTTGGCCATCTCGCGCACGTCGTACTGCTGCCCCAGCGCGTAGCGGAAGCCGAGCAGGTCGGCCTGGCGCTCGGCGTCGCGGCTGTAGCGCAGGAAGAGGAGCTGCAGCCCCGTGCTGGCCGCCGACGCCAGCCCCTGGAGCTGCGGCGCCAGCACGCTGCCCAGCCCCAGCCCGATCTGCGCGAGCTGCGAGCGGCTGATCATGGTGACCTGGTGCTTGGCGGTCACGTGCCCGATCTCGTGCCCCAGCACGCTCGCCAGCTCCGCCTCCGACGTCATCATCGCCATCAGCCCGCGGGTGACGAAGATGTAGCCGCCGGGGAGCGCGAAGGCGTTGGGCGTGGGGTCGTCCACCACGCGAAAGGTCCACGGCAGCGCCGGCCGCTCCGACGCGGCGGCGAGCGTGCCGCCCACCCGCTGCACGTACGCCTGCAGCGCCGAGTCGGGCACCAGCCCGAGCTGCTGCGACACCTGCACGGCGGACTGGCGCCCGAGCTGGATCTCCTGCGCCTCGGAAACCAGCGAGAGCTGGTTCCGCCCGGTCACCGGGTTCACCGCGCACGCCACCACGTTCCCCGCCACCAGCGCGGCCGCCACCCAGCGGCCGGCCCGGCTCCCCGTCTGCTGCTTCGCGCTCGTCCGCCGCATCGTCGGCTCCCATGTCACGGGTTCGGATGCGACGCGGACGGGCAAGAAGCGCTCCGAATCCACATCCCCCGCCGCCGTGTCCTCCCCACAGACGAAAACGCCCCCTGGCGCGGATGGCCGGGGGCGTGGGGGAAAGATGCGTCCATCGGCCCCGGAAGAACGTCCTCGCGTCTCCGCGACCGGCTAGGTGCCCACGTCGCCGCGCTCGACGGCCGCGGCGGCGGTGCGGCCGGAGGCGCGGACGGCGTGGATCAGGCCGGCGAAGCGCGGGTCCCGCGTCTTCCCCGCCTGGAAGCGGGCGTAGATCTGCTGCGCGATCACGCCCACCTTGAACAGCCCGTAGACGTAATGGAAGAGGATGCCGCCCACGTCGCGTCCCGTCTTCTCCGCATAGCGCGCCACCACGCCGCGGCGATCCAGGTTGCCGGGGAGGTGGGTCACGCCGAACTGCTTCAGCTCGGCCGGATCGTTCGGTCCCGCCCAGTAGGCCAGCGTGGTGCCCAGGTCCATCAGCGGGTCGCCCAGCGTGGCCATCTCCCAGTCGAGCACCGCGCGCACCCGGGTGAGGTCGGCCGGGTCCAGCACCAGGTTGTCGTACTTGTAGTCGTTGTGGATCACCGCCGGCTCGGCCTCGGGCGGGAGGTTGGCGGCGAGCCAGGCGGCGGCCGCGTCCATCTCCGGCACGTCGTCGGTCCGCGACGCGCGCCAGCGCGCCGTCCACCCGTGCACCTGGCGGGCGACGTAGCCCTCGGGCCGGCCGAGCCCCTCCAGCCCCGCGGCGTGCCAGTCCACCGCGTGCAGCTCGGCCAGCGTGTCCACGGCGGCCAGGCAAACGCCGCGCATCGCCGCCTCGTCCAGCGCCACGCCGGCGGGGGCGCGGTCGCGCAGGACGACACCCTGCACCCGCTCCATCAGGTAGAACGGCGCGCCGAGCACCGACTCGCCCGCGCTGCAGGCGAGCGGGCGGGGGACGCGCGGCCACACCGGGTGCAGCGCGGCGAGGATGCGATGCTCGCGCACCACGTCGTGCCCGCCGCGCACCTGCGCGCCGAAGGGCGGCCGGCGCAGCACCATCTCGCGCCCGCCCACGCTCACCAGGTACGTCAGGTTCGAGAAGCCGCGCGGGAACTGGCGGACATCGACCTCCCCATCCCCCAGCTCCGGCAGCTGCTCGCGGAGGTACGCGGCGAGCGCGGCGGCGTCCAGCTCCTCGCCGGGGCGGACGTCGGCGGGACGGTCGATGGGGGACGGCGTGTCGGAGGCGGGCATCGGCGGCTGCGGCGAGGTCGGCGGGTGAGCGGCGAAGCGGGGCGGACCGGCTACCGGTTGCGCGTCCACACCAGCAGCGCGCCGCACCCGGCGGTGTCGATCGTGATGTACTGGCCCGGCGTCTCGGCCGCGGAGTACGTCTCCACCGCCTCGATGTCGCTGTAGGGGATGAGCTGGTCCAGGTTGTCGGTCTCGGGGTTGTAGCGCAGCAGCCGCCCGTCCAGGTAGACGGCGGTGTTGCACTTCCTGCCGATCGCCGCGAACACGCTGTGCTTGGGCGACACCACCGCCCGCCCGTCGCGGGTGATCGACAGCAGCACGCTCGGCATGCGGCGCACCACGTCGCTGAAGCGCCCGTAGCCGCGGGTGCCGAACTCCTCCCGCGACAGGAATCCCCCGATGCCCCTGCGGCGCCGCGCGTAGAAGCCGGACTCGGTCAGCCGCCGCCGGTACTCGGCCGTGGCGACGATGCCGGCGAGCTGCACCGGAGCCTGCCGCAACTCCACCTCCACCGCCACGGTGTCGTTCGCCGCCAGCGTGAGCGCGAACCGCACCGACGCGTAGCCCAGCTTGCGCACCTCGAGGTACACCGGGCCCGCGGCCACCGCGTGCAGCCGCGCCACCCCCGCCGAGTCGGCCACGCCACTGCGCCCGGCCGCCAGCAGCTCCACCTGCGCGCCGGCCACCGGCTTCTGCGCCCCCTGCTCCACCACCGTCACCACGAGCTCCGTCGTCCCCGCCTGCGCCGCGGCCGGGGTCGATCCCACGATGCAGGCCAGCGCGGCCGCCGCGGCACACGCGGCGGCGAGCCGCGGATGCGGCGTACGCACCGATCGCGGGCGGCGGATCGATGGGTCGACCTCGCCCGCCGCACGTCTCCTATCTAGCGCTTCAGCCACACCACCACCACGCCGCAGCCGGATGCAGCCCCTCGCCGTCCGCCGTGGCCGCGCGCCGGGTGCCCAGCAGTTCCCCCTGCGCCCCCGGCCACCGGCGCGCCCCCGTCCTCGGCGCGCACGCGCACGGTGATGTCCACCCCCTGCGCCGGCGCGCTTACGGAGGAGAGGACCGCGGCGAGCATCGCGACGGCGAGGATGATGGATCGATAACGCTTCGCGTACATGGATGGGAACAGGTGGGGATGAAGCGGATGGCGCGGCGAACCGCACGCACTTGCATTGACCGAGGGCGGACCGGACCCGGCGACGACCTGGCGCGGCGGCGTGGCGGCGCGCACCGGACCGGACCGGACCTGGCCGCTCGCCGCCGCGAGTGGTTTTCACCGCCTGCCTCGGGCGGGATCACGGCGTTCGGCGTCCGTTCGCTCCGGGTCCGGCGCCCCAAACTGCGTCGATCGGGGGGGATGCGAGGCGTCGAGATCCGGGCGCATCACAATCAAACGCGCGAGCGGGGCGATCGAGGACGGCTGAATCGGCACACGCCCGCGCCGGCTCTCTGCCTCTCCACGTCCGGGCTCACGCCACGCGTCCGCCGATGCCGGAATCCACCACCCGGCCGGCAGGGTGTGTCTCCCCCAAAAAATTTCGATCACTCCGCGCATGCCCGAGCTTGCAGATGCCGGCCGCGGGCGATGCTGCTTCGTCCGCATCGCGTGCCGCTCTCGTGCGGTGCGGAGGTCCGCGTGATCAGGCGTTCGCCGTGCCGCCTGCGTACGCTTTCAGTACCTCGCGGGCGACGAGCGACTTGTGCACCTCGTCGGGGCCGTCGTAGATGCGGGCGCCGCGCTCGTGGCGGTACCAGAACGAGAGCAGCAGGTCGTCCGTCATCCCCAGCGCGCCGTGCACCTGGATGGCGCGGTCGAGCACGCGCTGGAGCACGCCGGCCACGTAGAACTTGATGGTGCTGATCTCCACCCGCGCCGCCCGCGCGCCCACCGCGTCGATGCGCGCCGCCGCGTGCAGCGTGAGCAGGCGCGCCGCGTCGATCTCGGCGCGGCACTCGGCGATCCAGTGCTGCACCGCCTGCCGGTCGCCCAGCACCTCGCCCGGCGACAGCTCGCGGGTGGCGGCGCGGCGGCACATCAGGTCGAAGGCGCGCTCGCACACGCCGATCCAGCGCATGCAGTGGTGGATGCGCCCCGGCCCCAGCCGGTCCTGCGCCAGGAGGAACCCCGCGCCCTCGGCGCCGATGCGGTTCTCCACCGGCACGCGGCACCCCTCGTAGCGGATCTCGGCGTGGGTGAAGTAGTCCTCCCCCGCGTCGCCCATCAGCGCGATGTTGCGCACCAGGCGGAACCCCGGCGTGTCGGTGGGCACGATGATCATGCTGGCGCGCTCGTGCGGCCGGGCTGCGTCCGGGTTGGTCACCGCCATCACGATCGCGAACGCCGCCCCGTCGGCCGACGAGGTGAACCACTTGTGGCCGTCGATCACGTAGTCGCCGCCGTCCCGCACCGCCGTCGTCGACAGCCAGACGGGGTTGGATCCCGCGTGCTCCGGCTCGGTCATGCTGAAGCAGCTGCGGATCTCGCCCGCCGCCAGCGGCCGCAGCCAGCGCGCCTGCTGCGCGGGCGAGCCGTGCGCGTGCAGCAGCTCCATGTTGCCGACGTCGGGCGCCTGGCAGTTGAAGACCAGGTGCGCCAGCGGCGACCACCCCAGCGCCTCGCTCACCCGCGCGAACTCCACCAGCGACAGCCCCAGCCCGCCCAGCTCGCGCGGCAGGTGCGGCGCCCACATCCCCAGCGCCTCCACCCGCGCGCGCGCGGCCGCGACGTCCGGCAGCAGCCCACGGAACGGCTCGCGGGTGAAGCGCTCGTCCAGCGGCCCCAGCTCGTCGCGCACGAACGCGCGGATGCGGGCCAGCAGGTCCTGCAGCTCGGGAGATGGGTCGGCGATCATGGGGGCGACGGTGGGACGGGGACGGGAGATCCGCCGCGCAAAGTGGCGCGCGCCACCGGCCCGGGCAAGCACGCGATGACCCCGGCGGCGGCCCGCCCAGGCAGTCAGCCGAGTGGCGCGAGGGGGACGAGAAAGCCGTCCAGCGCGGCGTTGACGAACGCCGGCTCCTCGACGGAGGCGGTGTGGCCGGCGCCGGGGATGATCACCAGGCGCGACCCGGGGATGGCGGAATGGATGCGCTCGGCTTTCGCGGGCACCGTCGCCACGTCCTGGTCGCCCACCATCACCAGCGTGGGACAGGTGATGCGCGGCAGCTCGGCGAAGATCGGCTCGCGGTCGATCACGCCCTGCAGCGCGCGCACGACGCCCACGGGATCGTTCTCCATCCCGCGCGCCCGCCACAGCCGCCGCTCCGCCGCGCGCGCCGGGTCGTCCAGGAAGTCGCGGCCGAACATGATGCGCATCACCCGCGACATCACCAGCCGCATCCCCACCCGGCCGAGCACTCGCACGACGCCGCCGAGCATCCGGTAGCGCGGCGCGCTCTCCGCCGGCTCCGGATCGGCCGACGTCTCCATCAGCACCAGCGAGCGGATCAGCTCCGGGCGGCGCGCGGCGAGCCGCATCCCCACGAATCCGCCCATCGACAGGCCCACGAAGTGGCAGGGCGCGCACCCCAGCGCGTCGATCAGCGCCGCCGCGTCGTCCGTCAGCGTCTCCATGTCGTAGCCGTCCGCCGTCACCTCGCTGCGGCCCTGGCCGCGGAAGTCGAAGGTGACGCAGCGGTAGCGGTCCTTCAGCGCGGAAACCTGCGCGGCGAACATCCGGCCGTCCCACAGCAGCCCGTGCGCGAACACGATGGTCTCGGGACCGGCGCCGTGCTCCTCGTACCACAGCGTCGCGCCGTTCAGGGTGATCGTCGGCATGGGCGGGGCGGAGCAATTCGGGGGGAGATGGGGGACGATTCGGGTGCCGCCGCAATCTTGCGCGGGGGCGGCGCGAATGCGAATCGGGGGCGCGTTCAAACCATCGCGCATGTTCCCCTGTCCAACCCTTCGTCCGCCGCGATGGAGCGCGGGCGACCCGAACGGCAACCCTCCTCGAACAGGATCTTTCCCATGCGCACCTCCCGCGTTCTCATCACGCTTCCGCTGCTCGCGGCCGTGGCGCTGCTCCCCCGCCCCGCCGCCGCGCAGGACAACGACCGCGACGCCGACTGGGTCAGCCGCTGCCAGCGCTGGAACGGCAACAACGACCGCGAGCAGTTCTGCGAAGAGCGCGTGACGCGCATCGCAGCGCCGCGCCTGCTGAGCGTGGACGGGCGCGAGAACGGCGGCGTGGCCGTGCACGCGTGGGACGGCGACGGGGTCGAGGTGCGGCAGCGGATCCAGGCCTGGGCGCCCTCGCGCGAAGAGGCGCGGCAGGTCGCGCAGCAGGTGCGCGTGCACACCGCCGGCGGCACCATCTACGCCGACGGGCCGGACAACGAGCGCCGCCGCGGCTTCGCGGTGAGCTACGTGATCATGGTCCCCCGCCGCACCGACCTGCGCGTGGAGACGCGCAACGGGCCCGTGGGGGTGACCGGCGTGACCGGGCGGATGGAGCTGAGCGCGGTCAACGGGCCGCTGGCGCTGCGCGACCTGGGCGGCCAGGTGCACGCCCGCGCCGAGAACGGCCCGCTGTCGGTGCAGCTCACCGGCTCGCGCTGGAGCGGCCAAGGGCTCGACGCCGAGACCACCAACGGCCCCGTGACGCTTTCGGTGCCCAGTGGCTACGCGGCGACGCTCACCACCGGCACGGTGAACGGCCCGATGAACGTGGATTTCCCGGTGACCGTGCGCGGCCGCTTTCCGCGCCAGTTCACCACCGAGCTCTCCGGCGGCGGCGCCCCGATCCGCGTGGTGACCACGAACGGGCCAGTGATGGTGCGGCGGCGGTAGGAAGACCGCGGAACGGCAGAAATCGCGCGGAAGCAAGGAGGGGGCGAGGCATGCATCGGCATGCCTCGCCCCCTTCGTCATCTCCCCACGTTTTCGATCGTACCGGTCGATGGAACGCTAGCGGAC
>DASQLJ010000535.1:0-2724 GCA_035630095.1 Longimicrobium sp. | reverse complement strand
GCGCTCCTCTCCGCGGAAGAGCGCGGCCTGGTGGTGGATGCCTGGAACCGGACCGAAGCGGAGGTTCCGGCGGACCGGTGCATCCACCAGCTGTTCGAGGCGCAGGCGGAGCGCACGCCGGACGCGGTCGCCCTCGTCTTCGAGGACGCGTCGCTCACATACGCGGAGCTGAACGCGCGCGCCAACCGCCTCGCCCACCACCTGCGCGGCCACGGCGTGGGCCCCGAGGTGCGCGTGGGCGTGCTGATGGAGCGGAGCCTGGAGATGGTGGTCTCGCTGCTTGCCGTGCTCAAGGCCGGAGGCGCCTACGTGCCGTTGGATCCGGGCCTGCCCGCGGAGCGGCTGGCGTACATGCTGGACGACAGCGCCGTGCCGCTGGTGCTGGTGCAGGCTGCCCTGCGCGGGGCCGTCCCCGCGCGCGATGGTGTCGAGGTCCTGGCGGTGGACGCGCTGGCGGAGCGGCTGGCGGCGGAGAGCATCGAGAGCCCGCAGAGCGGCGCGGGTCCGGATTCGCTGGCGTACGTGATCTACACCTCCGGCTCCACCGGCCGCCCGAAGGGGGTGATGAACCAGCACCGGGGCGTGGTGAACCGCCTGGTGTGGATGCAGGCGCAGTTCGGCATCGACGCGGACGACGTGGTGCTGCAGAAGACGCCGTTCGGCTTCGACGTCTCGGTATGGGAGTTCTTCTGGCCGCTCCAGCAGGGCGCGCGGCTGGTGATGGCGCGGCCCGACGGTCATCGCGACCCCGCCTACCTGCGCGACGTGATCGAGCGCGAGGGCGTGACCACGCTGCACTTCGTCCCCTCCATGCTGCAGCAGTTCGTGGAGACGGCGGACCCGGCGCGGTGCGGCAGTCTGCGCCACGTCGTCTGCAGCGGCGAGGCGCTGCCGGCGGCGCTGGTGCGGCGCTTCCACGACCGTTTCGCCGGCCCGGTGCTCACCAACCTGTACGGCCCCACCGAGGCGGCCATCGACGTGAGCTGCTGGACCTGCGCGCGTGAGGACGCGACCGACGTGGTGCCGATCGGGCGGCCCGTGTGGAACACCGCGCTCTACGTGCTGGACGCGGCGCTCAAGCCAGTCCCCGTGGGCGTGCCGGGCGAGCTGTACATCGGCGGGGTGCAGGTGGCGCGCGGCTACCAGGGGCGCGCGGCGATGACGGCGGAGCGCTTCGTCCCCGACCCGTTCTCGACCGAAGGCGGCGCGCGGCTGTACCGGACGGGCGACCGGGCGCGGTGGCGGGCGGACGGCGCCATCGAGTACCTCGGGCGGCTGGACTTCCAGGTGAAGGTGCGCGGCTTCCGCATCGAGCTGGGCGAGATCGAGTCCGTGCTCCTCGGCCATCCGGGCGTGCGCGAGGCCGTGGTGCTGGCGCGCGAGGACGTTCCTGGAGACCAGCGGCTGGTGGCGTACCTGGTGCCCGACCGGACGCACGCGGCGGGGGTGCTGGAGCTCCAGCGCCTGGAGCGGGAGGCCGCCGAGACGGGGCTGCGCCCGTACGAGCTTCCCAACGGGATGGGGATCGTTCACCTGAACGCGGCCGAGACCCGGTTCCTGTACCGCGAGATCTTCGAGGATCGCAGCTACCTCCGGCACGGCGTGGCGCTGGGCGACGGCGCCTGCGTCTTCGACGTCGGCGCCAACATCGGCCTCTTCACCCTCTTCGCCGGCACCCTGCGCCCGGGCGTGACGGTCTACGCCTTCGAGCCCATCCCCCCCGTGTTCGAGGTGTTGGAGACCAACGCGCGCATCCACGGCGTGGACGCGCGGCTGTTCAACTGCGGGGTGGGGAGCACGGCGGGCGCGGAGACGTTCACCTTCTACCCCCACGCGTCGGTGCTGTCGGGGCGGCAGGTGGACGAGGACGAGGCACGCTCGACGGTCCGCTCCTTCGTCCTCAACGAGCAGGACCCCGACGCTTCCGGCGGGATGGACGGGGCGTTGCTCGAGGAGATGCTGGAGGCGCGCCTGGACACCGAACGGGTGACCTGCGAGATCCGCACCCTCTCGCAGGTGATCCGCGAGCAGGGAGTGGAGCGGATCGACCTGCTGAAGGTGGACGTGGAAGGGGGCGAGTACGACGTGCTCGCCGGGATCGAAGAGGAGCACTGGGAGAGGATCTCGCAGGTGGTGGCGGAGGCCCACGACCAAGACCTGGAGCGGGTGGCGGAGCTGCTGGCGCGGCACGGCTTCGCGGTGGCGGTGGAGCAGGAGCACGGGCTGGAGGGAACCGGGCTGCACACGGTCTACGCGGTGCGGCCGGAGGCGGAGGCCGCGGAGCCGGCCGCGGAGGCCGCCCCGGCGCGGGGGTGGCGCACCCCGTCGGCCCTCACGCGCGACCTGCGCGAGCTGGGGCGCGAGCGGCTGCCGGAGCACATGGTCCCGTCCGCGTTCGTCTTCCTGGACGCGCTCCCGCTGACTCCGAACGGCAAGGTGGACCGGAAGGCGCTGCCGGCGCCGGAGCTCGCGTCGGCGAAGGACCGGTACGTGGCGCCGCGCACGCCCACCGAGGAGGTGCTGGCGGGGATCTGGGCGGAGGTGCTGCGCCTGGAGCGGGTGGGCGTGGAGGAGAGCTTCTTCGACCTTGGCGGGCACTCGCTGCTGGCCACGCGGGTGGTGTCGCGGGTCCGCGAGCTGTTCGGGGTGGAGCTGCCGCTGCGGGCGCTCTTCGAGGGGCCCACGGTGGCGGAGCTGGCCGGGCGCGTGGAGGAGATCCGGCGC
>DASQLJ010000534.1:0-5953 GCA_035630095.1 Longimicrobium sp. | reverse complement strand
AGGATCAGCAGCGGCTCCCGCACCGTGTCCACGATGTCCTGCGCGTAGGTCTCGATCGCGGTGACCTCGGCCTCGGCCAGGCGCCGCTCGGTCACGTCCTCCATCGCCAGCACCAGCAGCTCGCCGTGCTGCCCCGCCTGCAGCCGCCGCGCGTTCAGCAGCATCACCCGCCGGCCGATCCCGGGGAAGTCGTGCTCCAGCTCGAAGTCGCTGAACACCGAGCTGGCGGGGATGATGTCCTCCAGCAGCGTACGCAGCGCCGGGATGTCCCACTGGCCGTTGCCCAGCTCGTAGATGAGCCGGTTCTCGGTCTCCTCGGGGGTGACCTCGAAGGTCTGGTAGAAGGCGCGGTTGGCACTGCGCACCCGCAGGTCGGGGTCCAGGGTGAGCAGCGGCTCGCGCACCGTGTCCACGATGTCCTGCGCGTAGGTCTCGATCGCCTTCACCTCGGCCTCGGCCAGGCGGCGCTCGGTCACGTCCTCCATGGCCAGCACCAGCAGCTCGGCGTGGCTCCCGGGGCGCAGCTTGCGCGCGTTCAGCAGCATCACCCGCCGCCCGATCACCGGGAAGCGGTGCTCCAGCTCGAAGTCGTTGAAGACGGAGCTGGTGCGCATCACCTCGTCGAGCAGCGCGCGCAGGTCGGGGATGTCCCACTGGCCGTTGCCCAGCTCGTAGAGCGGGCGGTTCTCGGTCTCCTCGCAGGTGACGCGGAAGGTCTGGTAGAAGGCGCCGTTGGCGCTGCTCACGCGCAGGTCGGGGTCGAGGATCAGGAGCGGCTCGCGCACCGTGTCCACGATGTCCTGCGCGTAGGTTTCGATCTCCTTCACCTCGGCCTCGGCGCGGCGGCGCTCGGTCACGTCCTCCATCGCCAGCACCAGCAGCTCGCCGTGGCTCCCCGCGCGCAGCTTGCGCCCGTTGAGCAGCATCACCCGGCGACCGATGGTGGGGAAGGTGTGCTCCAGCTCGAAGTCGTTGAAGACGGAGCTGGTGGGGATCACGTCTTCCAGCAGGGTGCGCAGCGCCGGGATGTCCCACTGGCCGTTGCCCAGCTCGTAGATCAGCCGGTTCTCGGTCTCCTCGTGGGTGACCTGGAAGGTCTGGTAGAAGGCGCGGTTGGCGCTCTTCACCCGCAGCGTGGGGTCGAGCATCAGGAGCGGCTCGCGGACGGTGTCCACGATGTCCTGCGCGTAGGCTTCCACCAGGGGCTTGCGCCGCATCAGCGAGCGCTGGCCGAGATTCATCATGCGGGGTTCCCCGTTGAGTTGGAGTGGAGGCTCCCCGCGGGCGCCCCGGTCGATCCGTCCGTCGCCGCGCGGGGGGCGTCCCCGCGGGGGAGCCGGACGCGGAAGGTGCTCCCGCGCCCCGGCTCGCTTTCCACGTCCACGTCGCCGCCCAGCAGCCGGCTGAACTCGCGCGCGGCCGCCAGCCCGATCCCCATCCCCCCGAACGAGCGGGTGGCGGCGCTGTCCACCTGCCAGAAGCGGTCGAAGACGCGGGCCTGGTGCTCGGGGGCGATGCCGATGCCGGTGTCGCTCACCTCGAACACCACGTGCGCGTCCTCGACGCGCACCCCCAGGCGCACCTGGCCGCGCTCGGTGTACTTGACCGCGTTGCCGCACAGGTTGATCAGGACCTGCCGCGCCTTGCCGCCGTCGGTCTCCAGCGCCACCCGGTCGCCGGGGAGGTCCACCACGAACGCCAGCCCCTTGGCGAGGGCGGCGGGCTCCACCAGCTCGCCCGCCTGCCGCGCGATCTCGCGCGCGTCGAAGGGCTCGGCGTGCACCGTCTCGCGCCCCTCGTCGCGCAGCGAGAAGGCGAGGATCTCCTCGATCATCCCCGCTAGGTGCCAGCCGCCCGCCTTGATCCGCTCCACCTTGCGCGCCTGCGCCTCGTTCAGCGGGCCGTCCAGGTGCAGGATGTCGGCGTAGCCCAGCATCCCGTTCAGCGGGGTGCGGAACTCGTGCGAGAGGGTGGCCATGAAGGTGCCCTTGGCCAGGTTCGCCGCCTCGGCCGCGACGGTGGTCTCGCGCAGCGCCTCTTCCACCCGCTTCTGCCCGGTGATGTCGAAGAAGGTGAGCACCACGCCGTCCACCCCGCCGTCGGGCCCGCGGTACGGGTTGATGCGCGCCGCGAACCACTCGCCCGCGTCGCTCGCCACCTCGCGGTCGCTCCGCTCCAGCGAGGCCACCACGCCGCGCGCGTCGTCCAGCAGCGACGGGTAGCGGAGGCGGTGGGTGATGTCGGCCAGGGGGCGGCCCTCGTCGGCGGCGCCGAAGTTGAAGATCGCCGCGGCCGCCGGGGTGAAGCGCCGGATCCGCATCTCGCGGTCGAGGAAGACCGTGCCCACCTCGGTGGACTCGATCAGGTTCTGCAGGTCGGCGTTGGTCCGCTTCTGCTCCTCGATCGTGCTGCGGTGCTCCTGGTTGATGGTGGTGAGCTCCTCGTTGATCGACTGGATCTCTTCCCGGCTGGTCTCCAGCTCTTCCGACGCCGCCTTCTGCTCCTCGTTGACCGAGCGCAGCTCCTCGTTGGCCGCCCGCAGCTGGGCGACCATGCGGTCGTGCGCGGCGCCCGTCGCCTCCAGCTGCTCGCGGGTGCGGCGCAGCGCCTCCTCCAGCACCTCCACGGCGCCCGCGGCGGCGGCCTCCGGCGCGCGGGCGGCGCGGCCGGGCTCCGCGGCGCCATCACGCGGCGCCGGGTCGTCGAACACCACCAGGGCGAACCGCCCCGCCCCCGCCCCGTCCAGCGGCGGGTGCACGCGCAGGCTCACCGCGTCGCCGCCTTCGCCGTCGGCCACGGTGCGGGTGGTGGCGAGCCCCTTCTCGAACGCCTGGTATAGCGCCGTGCGCAGCTCCATCCGCAGGGCGCCGCGCGACAGGTCGATCAGGTTGTGGCTGGGCGCGCCCACGCCCAGGTGCAGGTGCCGGCCGGCGTGCCCGGAGAGGTGCACCACGTCGAGCCGCTCGTCCACCACCAGGCTGGGTGGCGCGTAGGCCTCCAGCAGGCGCAGGTGCAGGGCGCCGTACGAGGATCCATGCGGGGTGTCGCCGGATGCCGCCGGCGGAGCGCCGGAGCGCACGGGCGGGTCGGCGGCCGAGGGACGCGCCGGCAGCCGGTGCGGGCCGGCGCCGCGTCGGTAGATCCGGTGCTCGCCAGTGGACGCGAACAGGCCGTCGCCGGCTCCCTCCGCGCTCCCCAGGAAGAGCAGTCCGCCGTCGCGCAGCGCGTAGTGGAAGGTCTCCAGCACCCGCGCCTGCGCCTCGGGGTGCAGGTAGATGAGCAGGTTGCGGCAGCTGATCAGGTCGAGCCGCGAGAAGGGGGGGTCGTGCAGCACGTTGTGCACGGCGAAGAGCACCCCCTCGCGCAGCGGCTTCCCCACGCGGTACCCGCCCTCCTCGCGGGTGAAGAAGCGGCGCAGCCGCGCCGCCGGGATCTCGGCCACCGCCCCGGCCGGGTAGAGCGCCTCGCGCCCCCAGGCGTAGCCCTTCTCGTCGATGTCGGTGGCGAACATCTGGATCTGCGGCGGGTGCTCGAGCGTGGCCGCGTGCTCGCGCAGCAGGATGGCGATCGAGTACGCCTCCTCGCCGGTGGCGCACCCCGCCACCCAGACCCGCACCGCGTCGTCCGGCCCCTTCCCCTCGAACAGCGCCGGCACGGCCACGGCAAGCGCCGCGAACGCCTCGGGGTCGCGGAAGAAGCCGCTCACCGAGATCAGCAGGTCGCGCACGAGCGCCCGCGGCTCGTCGCTCCCCGCGCGCAGCAACGGGAGGTACGCCTCCAGCGTCTCCACGCCGGTGAACATCAGCCTCCGCTCCAGCCGCCGCAGCACGGTGGTGCGCTTGTAGAGGCTGAAGTCGTGCCCCGTCGCGGCGCGGAGCGCGGCGAACACCTGGGCCAGCAGCGCCTCGGTGTCGGGGGGCGGCGGGTCGGCGTGGAGCGCCGGGGCGGCGTGCCGCAGGCGGACCAGCTCGGCGGCGATGCGCTCCGACGGAAGCACCAGGTCCACCTGGCCGGTGGCGATGGCGCTGGTGGGCATCCCGTCGTACCCCGCCTCGGCGGGAAGCTGCGCCACGGTGATCCCGCCGCCCTCGCGGATGTGCCGCACCCCCGCGGAGCCGTCGGCCCCGGTGCCCGAGAGCACCACGCCCACCGCGTCGGCCCCGTGCGAACGGGCCAGGGTGCGGAAGAAGAGGTCCACCGGCAGGTGCTGCGCCTCGCCGCCGCGCTCCACCACGTGGATGGCGTCGCCCTCCATCACCAGGTCGTTGCCGGGGGAGATGACGTAGGCGTGGTTCGCCTCCACCCGCGTGGCGGCGGTGACCTGCGTGACGGGGATGGGCGAGCGGTCCTGCAGCAGCGCCGCGATCCGGCTCTCGCGGGCGGGGTCGAGGTGCATGATCACCACGTACGCCATCCCGCTGTCGGCCGGCACCTGCTCGAAGAAGCGCTGCAGCGCCTTCAGCCCGCCGGCCGACGCGCCGATCCCCACCACCGCCAGCGGAGGCCCCGCCGCCGCGGCGGCGCGCCTGCGGCCGGGCGATGCGGACACGCGGGTCACGGGCGCCTCCGCATGGACGGGGGCGGGCGGGCGCGGGGCGGAGTGCGGTCAGCGGGCATGGTGCCTTCCGTCCGGAGAGGGGAGCGTGGCCGGAATGGAGGTGCGCCGTCGGGCGCCGTCCACCATCCGACGGCCCCGCGGCGAAGGTCGTCCGCAAGTTATTGACCAGATGGTAAATTGAAGCTATACTATATTGTACATTCGGTCAATAACCATCGCCGCGTCGTCCGGGGCACTCGGGTACGGGCGTGGGCAACGGAGGCGGGAGCGGATGCCGGGGAAGCGGGCTTCGGAAGACGAGCGGCGCGAGCAGATCCTGCACGCCGCCTTCGAGGTGGCGTCGGCGGGGGGGATCGGCAGCCTCACCATCCGCGCGGTCGCGGCCGAGGCGGGGCTGAGCCACACGCTGGTCGTGCACTACTTCCAGCGCAAGGAGCGGCTGGTGCTCGCGCTCCTCGCCTGGCTGATCGACACCACCTCGGTGCTGCACGTGTCGGACGACATCGCCCACTTCCCGCGCGCGCTCGACCGGCTGCACGCGCTGCTGCAGCAGGAGATGGCGCGCCTGGGGCAGCAGCCGCGGCACACCCGGCTCTTCTTCGAATTCTGGATCCTGGGCCAGCGGCACGAGCCGATCCGGGCACGCATCGGCGCCGAGCTGGAGCGCTACCGCACGGCGTTCCGGGCGATCATGGAAGAGCTGCTCCGGGCCGAGCCGGCCTCGTTCCCCGGCGTCACCGCCGACGGGATGGCGGCCGTGGCCGTGAGCTGGATCCACGGGTGCGCGGTGCAGGCGATGATCGATCCCGGCCACTTCGACACCGACGAGTACCTCGCCGCCGTGCGCGGGATCGCCGGCCAACTCGCGTGACCCCGCGTGTCCGGGATCCGACGGATGAATGAGATGTCACCACCACCGGAGCACGTGCCCATGGCCGCGACCATCCTTCTCGTGGACGACAACGCCGACAACCAGGAGATCTACCGGATCATCCTCGCCCACTTCGGCTACACGGTGCTGCTGGCGAATGACGGCGAGGCCGGGGTGAGGATGGCGCGCAGCCACGCCCCCGACCTGATCCTGATGGACCTGACGATGCCCATCATCGACGGCCTGGAGGCCACGCGCATCCTGAAGGCCGACCCGGCGACCTCCGGCATCCCCATCGTGGCCCTGACCGCCCACGCGATGCGCGAGGACCAGGTGGCGGCGATGGAGGCCGGGTGCGACTCCTTCCTCGCCAAGCCCGTCGAGCCGCGGCGCGTGGCGGAGGAAGTGCGGCGGCGGCTGACGCTCACCCCCGCGTCGCGGGCATGAGACGGAGTCCTGAAAGAGACGGCGGACGCACATCGGCAGGTCGAAGTCAAAGGATTCGGGGATTTGGGGGAGGGGGG
>DASQLJ010000533.1:0-41519 GCA_035630095.1 Longimicrobium sp. | reverse complement strand
CGGTCGTCGACTACGAGAACGAACCGCCCTTCGCCCCCGTGTTGCCGCCCCGCAGCCGCTGACCGCGGCGGGACGAGGCCGTCAGGCGGATGCTCGCCCGGTGCCCGCCTCACCGCCGATGCGGCTGAGGATGAGCTCGGCGGCGAGGAGGTGGTCGCGGGCGAGGTTGTGGCCGGCGTCGTCAAGCTCGACGTACTCGCCGAGGCCGGCGGGGAGCGCGGGACCGAGCGCCTGCGCGTCGTGGCGGCCGTTGACGCAGAGGATGGGGATGCTCCCGCGGACCGCCTCCAGCTCCGGCAGCACGGGCACGTCGCCCGCGCGCTCCTGGAAGCCGAGCAGATCGCCCCAGTGGAAGCGGAAGTTGGTCGTGGTGCCGGCGGAGAAGAGCGCGAGCAGGCGCACCCGCGCGCGCAGGTCGTCCGGCAGCCTGCGCACCACGAAGGGCAGCAGGTCGGCGCCGCGCGACAGGCCGACGAGGACCACGGTGTCCTGCCCCCACGCCGCGAGGTAGTGCCGCAGCACCCGCTCCACGTGCCGCGCCACGTCGTCCGGGCGGCGGCGGCGAAGGAGGTAGGTGCGCGCCTTGAGGCCCACGCTCGAGATCCCGCCTTTCGCCAGCTCCCTGGCGAGCTCGCGCACCAGCAGCGCCCAGTTCCCGTCCCCCGTGAAGATGAAGGCGAAGGTGCGGCCGGGCTCCGGCGCGCGCTCTTCCACCAGCGGCAGCCGGCGCATCGCGCGCGGAAGCCGGCCGTCGGGCGGGGGGCCGCCCAGCGTGCGAAACGGGTTGCGGATCGACGGAAATTTCACGGTCGCCGGCGGTGCGGGGTGGGTCCGCAACGGAGACGCGCAGGGGACGTACCAGAGGCGGGTTTGTAGGGTCGCGGGGCAGGATAACAGGCGGACCGCAGGGGGTCGTCCGGGCGAGAGGGGAGGGTGTCGGCGCGAGGAGGACCAAGGGCGAATGAATTCGCGCCAACAACGACACGAAGTCCGCCTTCGCGGACTACCGGCGCTCGCGCGGCCGCGATTTCGGTGCGCGGCAATGCCATTGAGCCGCCGCGATGCCGCGGCCGCAGCCTCGCGCAGTTTGCGAGGCTTCCCATTGTTTTAGCTTGCGGCTTCAGCCGCCTTCCACCTCACCGCCGCCGGGCTCTTCGCATGGTGCTCGTGACTGGCCGAGGCTCAGCCGCGGTGATCGGCGGGCGAAAAGCGGAGTGGCGGGGGCGAGCGATGCGTGAGGGATGCGCGCCCGGAGGGCCGGGAACGCGGCGGCCCGCCCACGCCGTCATCTCGGATCGAGACGACGCACGGGCGGGCCGCCGTGGGCCCGGCGCGGTTGGCAACGGTCGTATCGTTGCCTACCGCGCGCGCAGCCCGGTTGCGCGTCTAAGCGCGCAACACGCCCAAGTCCGTATTTCCCGCTACTCCGCCGCCCGCTGGATGTCGAAGTCGTCGGCGGCGATGGCGACGCGGTCGTTCACGCTGCGGCGCAGGGCCATGATCCGGTTGGGCCCCTGCGGCTCGTACACGCGGTTGGTGAGCAGCACCGTCCAGGTGTGGCGCTGCGGATCGACCCAGATGGACGTGCCCGTGAAGCCGGTGTGGCCGAACGACGCCTCGCTCGCCCTGGTCCCGAACCCGCCGCTGCCGTTGCGGCCCGGCGTGTCCCACCCCAGGGTGCGCGTGCCGGCGTCGGGCTGGCGGGTGGTGAAGCGCTTCACCGTCTCGGCGCTGAACACCCGCACGCCGTCGAGTTCGCCGCCGTTGGCCATCATCGCGGCGAAGCGGCCGATGTCGTGGGCGGTGGAGAAGATCCCCGCGCTCCCCGCCACGCCGCCCAGCGCGCGGGCGACCGGGTCGTGCACCAGGCCGCGCACCGGCTCGCCGTCCACGCGCAGGGTGGGCGCGCAGGTGGGGCAGCCCTCGCCCGGCAGGTACGTGGTGGAGCGCATCTTCAGCGGGCCGTAGACGCGGCGGTCGAGGAGGCTGAAGAGCGGCTCGCCCGCGGCGCGCTGGGCCGCGGCGAAGAGCACGTTCATCCCCACGTCGCTGTACTCCACCGCCTCGCCCGGCGCGCGCACCAGCGGCGTGTGGATGAGCTGCTGCCAGGTCGCCTCGACCGAGCCGGAGGAGAGCTGGACACCCGCGGGGAAGCCAGCCGTGTGCGTGAGCAGGTGGCGGATGGTGACGCGGTCCCTGGCGCCGCCCGTGAACTCGGGGAGGTAGCGCGAGACGGGCGCGTCCAGCTCCATCCTGCCGTCTTCCACCAGCAGCATCACCGCCGGCGTGGTGGCCACCACCTTGGTGAGCGAGGCCAGGTCGTACACGGTGCGCCGCGGATCGACCTTCTCGGCGCCGCGCGTCCAGCCCACGCGGCCCACGCCCTTCTCCAGCACGCTCAGGTCCTGCCGCCCCACGGCCAGCGCGCCGCCGGGGATCGACCCGGCGTTCACCTGCGCCAGGATCGCCGCCTCGGCCTGCGACAGCTTGGAGAGCTTGAGGCTGGCGACGCTGCGCACCACCCGCGAAGCGGCCGCGTCGGCCGTCGTGGTGGCGGCGGTGCGGACGAGCTGCCGAGCGACGCCCTGCGGGTCCACGCTGGCGCCCGCCCGGGTGCTGCTGGAGAGGGCCGCGCCGTACGCCAGCAGGCCGCCGGTGACGGCGACCATCACGGCTCGGGCGCGGGGACGTTCGGTGCGGTAGTGCATGGCTCTATACCTTCGGTGCGTCGGTTGGTCGGCTTGGTGTCACCCTGGCCCAGGCGCGTCGCCTGCCAGCGGTGGTGCAGATCCGCGGTTGTGAGGGTGATCTGTAACTGATTGTCGTTGCAGAAGATACAGGGAATACCCGGTTCCGTTGGGGGAGGTCCGGATGGGGGTTAGGGGAGGATTAGGGTGGGAGAACGACGTAAGGTCGCGGTAGTGGGCGAGGGACGTGAATGCGGCGGCGCTGGGGCCCTCTCCGGTCGCCTTAGGGCGCCCACCTCTTCCGGAACGGGAGAGGTGGCGAGCCCCAGCGAGCCGGAGAGGGCGCGGCGCCGCAGCCGTCACGGCAGTCCGGGACTGCAATCGGACTCGGCCGGTGTGAACCAGCCGATCATCGTGAACGCTGAACCTCGCCTTTGTCGATCCCGGCGCCGAAATCATCCTCCTTGACGTCTCTACTTAACACCGTTAACTATACGACGGTCGTTCATCACCCGAGACGAGGCGAAGCGTGGGAACGAAGGAGCGGAGGGAGCGCGAGAAGCTGGCGCTGCGCGACAAGATCCTGAACGCGGCGCGCGAGCTGTTCGTGGAGAAGGGGTACGAGGCCGTGAGCATGCGGATGATCGCCGACCGCATCGAGTACTCGCCCACGGCCATCTACCTGCACTTCCGCGACAAGGACGCGCTCTTCCAGGAGCTCTGCCACGGCGACTTCATGTCGCTGGCCGGCGTGTTCCGCCAGATCGCGCGGGTGGGCGACCCGGTCGAGCGGCTGCGGCAGGTGGGGCAGCTGTACGGGCAGTTCGCGCGCGAGAAGCCCAACCACTACCGGCTGATGTTCATGACCCCGCGGCCGCCCGTGGACCTGAACGAGCTGCAGCAGGCGCAGCACGGCAACCCCGAGGAAGACGCCTACGCCTTCCTGGTGCAGACCGTCCGCGACGGGTGCGAGCAGGGGTGCTTCCGCCCCGAGCTGTGCGGCAGCCCCGAGCAGCTCGCGCAGCTGGTGTGGGCGGGCGTGCACGGCGTGGTGTCGCTGCGCATCGCCAAGTGCCACGACCACTGGATCGACTGGGCGGACGAGCAGGAGTCGGTGGGGATGATGATCGACCTGATGTTCCGTTCCATCGTGCGGGATCCGGTGCCGGCCTGAGATCCAGGCCGGCGGCGATCCCGCTTTTCGTTGCCCATGCACTTAACAGTGTTACGTACGATAACGCAGTAAACGTCAACGACTTAGGGGCCGGCGGACGCCGCCGGGCGCGGACACCTGGAAGCGAGGGATGCGAGGATGACGAAGCGGATGAGGATCGCGGCGGCGGTGGCCGCGTCGCTGCTGGTTTCGGGGAGTGCCCGGGCGCAGGACCCGCTGGGCGCCTACGTGCGCGAGGGGCTGCGCGCGAACCTGGGGCTGGCGCAGCAGCGGCTGGAGGCCGGCCGCGCCGAGGCCGCCGTGCGCCAGGCGCGCGGGATGTACCTGCCCAGCGTGACGGTGGACTCGCGCTACTCGCAGACGGCGGGGGGGATGAACATCGGCGACCTGGTGAACCCCGCCTACGCGGCGCTGAACCAGCTCATGCAGACCACGCAGTTCCCCACCAACGTGAACGCGCGGCTACCCTACGCGCAGGAGACGCGGCTGCGGGTCACGCAGCCCGTCTTCCAGCCCGCCGTGCGCCAGAACCACCGCATCCAGCGCTCCCTGCGCGACGCGCAGCGCCAGGGCACCCGGGCCGGCGCCCGCCAGCTCGCCGCCGACGTGCAGACCGCCTACCTCAACCTGGCCCGGGCCGAGCGCGTGGTGGAGCTCTACCGCAACACGCTGCCGCTGCTCGCCGAGAACCTCCGGGTGAGCGAGAGCCTGCTGCGCAACGGCCGGGCGACCAGCGAGATCGTCTACCGCGCCCGCGCCGAGGAGAAGGAGACGGAGCAGCGCCTGGCCGAGGCCGGGCAGCTCCGCGACGCCGCCCGCCGCTACTTCAACTTTCTCCTGGACCGGCCGGACGAGACCGCCGTGCAGCTCGTGGCCGACTCGCTCCTGGCGTTCCCGCTCACGGTGACGGTGGACGAGGCGCTGGCCCGCGCCCGCGCCGGCCGCGAGGAACTGGCGCAGGCCGGCCACGCCATCCAGGCCGCCGAGGCGCAGCGCGGCCTGGCGCGCGCCGCCTACCTCCCCGGCGTGTCGCTGGCGCTGGACTACGGCTTCCAGGGCGACCGCTACCAGTTCGACGCGAACCACGACTTCGCGATGGCGTCGCTGGTGTTCTCGTGGAACGTGTTCAACGGCGGGCAGGACGCCGCGCGCCGGCGGATCGCCACGCTGGCCACCGAGCAGGCGCGCACCGGCCGCACCGAGGCCGAGCGCCGCATCGAGATGCAGGTGCGGCAGGCGTACCAGGCCGCCGTGGTCGCCCGCGGCGCCATCGAGACGGCCGACGCGAGGCTCGCCGCCGCCCGCAGGACCTTCGAGCTGGTCACCCGCCGCTGGCAGGAAGGGATCGCCCCGCAGATCGAGCTGGTGGACGCCCGCACCGCGTTCACCAACGCCCAGCTCAACCGCATCCTCACCGGCTACGAGTACGCCCTGCGCTACGTGGAGCTGGAGCGCGCCGCCGCGCTGAGGGAGCTGGGGGATGTTGTGGATGCGACGGGTGCGGAGGGGGCGCCGTGATCTCCGGTGACCGGGCACGCCGCGGCGCCGCGCCCTCTCCGGCCGGCCCAGGCCGTCCCCCTCTCCCGTCCGGGAGAGGTTGCAGCCGCGGCGGTGGTGCGGGACCACACGAATCGTCCACGGACGCCGTTGAAGTCCGCGAAGGCGGACTGCGTGCCCTTGTAGCCGCGAGTTCACTCGCAAATTCCCACGGGGATGCATGCGCTGCCACGTCGCACACGCGTGCTGGATGCCCTTGATCGCACCCGATGCCCGATGACGTCGCCGATGCTGTACCCGATACCGCCGCGGTTCAACCGAGCGAGACATACGAGGAGGATGACGATGACGACGATGACGATCTCCCGGCGCGCGAGGCGCCCGCTCGCGGTTCCGCTGCTGGTGCTGGCCGCCGCGTGCGGCGCCGACGCCAGCGCCGAGACCGCCCCCGCCGCCGACGTGGTGCCCGTGCGCACCGCGCCGGTGCTGCAGACCGACGTGACCGAGGCGATCCGCGCCACCGGTGTCCTGGCGTCCAAGGAGGAGGCGCAGCTCTCCTTCAAGATCGGCGGGGTGATCAGCCGCATCTACGTGGACGAGGGGGAGACGGTGCGCGCCGGGCAGTTCCTGGCCACCCTCGACCCCGGCGAGATCGACGCGCAGGTGTCGCGTGCCCGCACCGGCGCCGACAAGGCCGCCCGCGACCTGGCCCGCGCCCGCGCGCTCTACGCCGACAGCGTGGCCACGCTGGAGCAGGTGCAGAACGCCGCCAGCGGCGCCCAGGCTGCGCAGGCCGAGCTGCGCATCGCCGCCTTCAACCGGCGCTACGCGCGCATCGTCGCGCCGTCCGACGGCACGGTGCTGCGCCGCGCGGCGGACGAGGGTGAGCTGGCGTCGCCGGGGTCGGCGGTGCTCACGCTGGGCTCCAGCGGCGGCGGGAGCGTGCTGCGCGTCGGCCTGGCCGACCGCGACGCGGTGCGCGTGCGCCGCGGCGACATCGCCCGCGTGACGCTGGACGCCTTCCCCGGGCAGACCTTCGGCGGGACGGTGACCGAGGTGGCGGCCGCTTCCTCCGCGGGGACGGGGACGTACGAGGTGGAGGTGCGGGTCGATCCAAACGGACAGGCGCTGGCGTCCGGGCTGATCGGGCGGGTGGAGATCGCCCCCGCGGGCGCGCGCCGGCTTCCCACCGTGCCGCTGGAGGCGGTGATCGAGGCGGACGGCGACAGCGCCATCGTCTTCGCCCTCTCGGCGGACGGGAAGAAGGCGCGGCGGATCAACGTGACCGTCGCCTCCATCGTGGACGGGCGGGTGGCGGTGACGGGGCTGGACGGCGTGGGCGCGGTGGTCACCGACGGCGTGGCGTACCTGGGCGACGGCACGGCCGTGAGGAGGATCCCGTGAGGCTCTCCGAGTTCTCGGTGAAGAAGTGGCAGTTCACCGTGGTGCTCTTCGGGATGCTGGCGGCGATGGGGGTGAACTCCTTCGTCTCCATCCCCCGCACGGAAGACCCGGTGTTCCCGATCGCCATCTTCCCCGTGGTGGCCGTGTACCCCGGCGCCTCGCCGGCCGACGTGGAGCAGCTCGTGGTCGATCCGCTCGAGGAGCGGCTGTCGACGCTGGACGACGTGAAGAGCCTGCAGACGCGGATCGAGGACGGCGTCTCCGTCACCCGCGTGGAGTTCGAGGCCAGCGTGGACGCCGAGCGCACCTACGAGGAGGTGCTGCGCGAGGTGAACTCGCTGCGGCCCGAGCTCCCGGCCGAGGTGCGATCGCTGGAGGTGCGCCGCAGCAACTCGGCCGACGTGAACATCGCCCAGGTGGCGCTGGTCTCCGAATCTGCCCCCTACCGCGACCTGGAGCGCCAGGCCGAGCGCCTGCGCGACCGGCTGCGCACCGTGCCCGGCGTGCGCGAGAGCGAGGTGCACGGCGCCCCCGCGCGCGAGGTGCGCGTGTCGCTGGACCTGGGGCGCGCCGCGCAGCTCGGGGTGACGCCGGGGATGGTGCTGGCGGCGATCGGGAGCGAGAACGCCAGCATCCCCGGCGGCAGCGTGGACGCGGGGACGCGCCGCTTCAACGTGAAGACCAGCGGCGCCTACGACTCCGTCGAGGAGGTCGCGGCCACCGTGGTCACCGCGCGCAACGGGGCCGCGGTGTACCTGCGCGACGTGGCCGACGTGCGCTGGGGCTACGCCGACGCCACCCACGTCGCGCGCTACAACGGCCGCCGCGCGGTGTTCGTCACCGCCAACCAGAAGGAAGACACCAACATCTCCGTCGTCCGCGACGGGGTGTGGAAGGAACTCGACTCGTTCGAGCGGACGCTGCCGAAGAGCATGGTGCTGGAGCGCGGCTTCGACCAGTCGGCGAACGTGGAGGCGCGCCTCGGCGCGCTGGGGCGCGACTTCGCCATCGCCATCGGCCTGGTGCTGCTCACGCTGCTGCCGCTGGGGTTCCGCTCGGCGGTGATCGTGATGATCTCCATCCCCCTCTCCCTGGCCGTGGGGCTGACGCTGCTGGACGTGACGGGGTTCGGGATCAACCAGATGAGCATCGTGGGCTTCGTGATCGCCCTGGGGCTGCTGGTGGACGACTCGATCGTGGTCGTCGAGAACATCGCGCGCTTCCTGCGCGAGGGGTACTCGCGGCGCGAGGCGGCGATCGCGGCCACGCGGCAGATCGGCGTCGCCGTCCTCGGCTGCACGGCGTCGCTCCTCTTCGCCTTCCTCCCGCTGATCTTCCTCCCCGGCAACGCGGGTAAGTTCATCCGGGGGATGCCGATGACGGTGGTGTTCACCATCCTCGCCTCGCTCCTCGTCTCGCTCACCATCATCCCCTTCCTGGCGGCGATGATCCTGCGCGAGAAGGACGGCACGCACGAGAACGTCTTCCTGCGCGGGCTGAACCGGGTGATCCACGCGGGCTACGCGCCGGTGCTGCACCGCGCGCTGGCGCGGCCGTACCTCACCGTGGCCGCGGCGGCGGTGCTCTTCGTCGGCTCGCTCGCCCTGGTCCCCGTCGTCGGCTTCTCGCTCTTCCCCAAGGCGGGGACGCCGCAGTTCCTGGTGAACGTGCGGATGCCCGACGGCACCAGCCTGGCGGCGACGGACAGCGCGGCGCGGTGGGTGGAGCGCACGCTGCTGGCCCGCCGCGACGTGCGCGCGGTGATGAGCAACGTGGGGCACGGCAATCCCCGCATCTACTACAACGTGCAGCCCAGCGAGGACAACGCGGGGGTGGCGCAGCTCTTCGTGCTCACCCGCGGCTACCACGCCGGGCGGAGCGAGGCGGTGTACGACTCGCTGCGCGCGCGCTTCAACGCCTACCCGGGCGCGCGCATCGAGCTGAAGGAGTTCGAGCAGGGGCCGCCGCTGGCCGCGCCGGTGGAGATCCGGGTGACGGGGGAGAGCCTGGACACGCTGCGGTCGCTGGCCGGCCGCGTGGAGGCGCTGCTGAAGCGCACACCGGGGACGATGTACGTGGACAACCCGGTGCGGCTGGACCGCACGGACCTGCGGGTGCGGGTGGACGCGGCCAAGGCCGGTCTCTTCGGCATCCCCACCGCCGAGGTGGACCGCACCGTTCGCCTCGGTCTCGCGGGGCTCACGGCCGGGCGCTTCCGCGACGGCACGGGCGACGAGCACGACATCGTGGTGCGGCTGCCGCACGCGGGGCGGCCGGGGATCGAGGCGCTGGACCGCGTCTACGTCTCCTCCGTCACCGGCGCGCAGGTGCCGCTGCGGCAGGTGGCCAGCGTGCGCTTCGAGGCCAGCCCGCCGCTGATCCAGCACCACGACGAGGAGCGCTCGGTGAGCGTGACCGCCTTCGTGCGCAGCGGCTTCAACACCGACGCGGTCACGCGGCAGGTGATGGCCGAGCTGGAGACGATGCGCTTCCCCGCCGGCTACGCGTGGGCGCCGGCGGGGGAGATCGAGAGCCGGCAGGAGAGCTTCGGCGGGGTGGGGATCGCGGTGATCGTGGCCGTGTTCATGGTGCTGGCGATCCTGGTGCTGGAGTTCGGCACCTTCCGCAGCACGCTGATCGTGGCGAGCGTGATCCCGCTGGGGGTGATGGGGGGGATCCTGGCCCTCTTCCTCACCGGCTACACGCTGTCGTTCACCGCGACGATCGGCTTCGTGGCGCTGATCGGGATCGAGATCAAGAACTCGATCCTGCTGGTGGACTTCACCAACCAGCTCCGCGCCGAGGGGGTGCCGCTGCTGGAGGCGGTGGAGCGCGCCGGCGAGATCCGCTTCCTCCCGATCGTGCTGACGACGATGACGGCGATCGGCGGGCTGCTGCCGCTGGCGCTGGAGGGCAGTGCGCTGTATTCGCCGCTGGCGTGGGTGATCATCGGCGGGCTGGTGACCAGCACCCTGCTGGCGCGCCTGGTGACGCCCGTGATGTACCGCCTCCTCCCGCCGCCGGTGGAGGTGACGGCCGCCCCGCCGGCTGAGCGGGCACCCGTCACCGTCCCGGTCGGCATCCTCGATCGCGAGCCGGCGCTGGTGTGAGGCAGGCTCTCTGAACTGCGGACATCTTGTCGTTTAGATGCTTTCCCCCGCCAGCAGTGCCTTCAGCGTGTCGCGGTAGCCGCGGGTGGAGGTGACCTCGGCGCCATTCTGGAGGATGACCACGTAGTCGCCGCGGAACCAGGGCTGGATCTCGCGGATGCGGTCCACGTTGACGATCGCCGAGCGGCTGATGCGCAGGAAGCGGCGCGGGTCGAGCACCTCGGCGAGCTGCGTCATGGTCTCGCGGATGGTGTGCGCGCGCGGGCCCACGTGCACCTTCACGTACTTCCCGTCCGCCTCCAGCCAGTCGATCTCGGCCACGGGCTGCAGGCAGGCGCGCTCGCCGGCGCGGATCACCAGCCGCTCGCGCCAGCGCCGCACGCCGCGCAGCTCGTCGAGCAGCTCCAGGATGCGGCCGCGGTCGGTCTCCGAGTCCGGCCGGCGCAGGTGGGCGCGGGCGCGCTCGATGGCGCGGGCCAGGCGCTCCTCGTCGAACGGCTTCAGCAGGTAGTCCAGCGCGTGCACGTCGAAGGCGCGCAGGGCGTACTGGTCGTAGGCGGTCACGAAGATCACCTCGGGGAGGTCGGGCGCCAGCTCGCGCAGCACGGCGAACCCGTCCAGCCCCGGCATCTGCACGTCCAGGAAGAGGAGGTCGGGGCGGGCGGCGCGCACGGCCTCCACCGCCTGCGTGCCGCTGGCGCACTCGCCGATCACCTCCAGCGCCGGGTGCTCGTCCAGCATCCGCCGCAACAGCTCGCGCGCCAGCGGCTCGTCGTCCACCACCAGGGCGCGCAGGGGCGGGGGATTGAGGGTCGCGTTCACGAAGGGGCTCCGTTGCGGGCGGGGGCGGAGGGGGTGCGCTCCTCGGTGCCGGCGGGGATCTCGATGCGCACCTCGCACCCGCCTTCCGGGAGGTTGCCGATGGCGAAGCGGTGCCCGGCGCCGTAGAGCTGCTCCAGCCGCGCGCGGGTGTTGCCGATCCCCACCCCCTCGCGCGTGAGGGCGCCGCCCTCCAGCCCCACGCCGTCATCCAGCACGCGCAGCACCAGGTGCCCGTTGCGGCGCCGCGCCTCCACCGTCACGCTCCCCGGGCGCTCCAGCCGCGAAAGGCCGTGGGTGATGGCGTTCTCCACCAGCGGCTGCAGCACCAGGCGGGGGAGGAGGAGGCGGCGCGCGTCGGCCGCCACGTCGTACGTCACCGCCAGCCGCCCGCCGAAGCGGATCTTCTGGATCTCGGCGTAGCGGTCGAGGAACTCGATCTCCTCCTCCACGCTCACCTCGTGGCGGCTGTCGTCGTCCAGCGCCATGCGCAGCAGGTCGCTGAGCCGGGTGAGCATGCGCCGCGCGGCGGGCACGTCGCGCTCCATCAGCGCGCTCACCGCGTGCAGGGTGTTGAACAGGAAGTGCGGCTGCAGCTGCATGCGCAGCAGGTCGCGCTGGGCACGCTCGAGCAGGGTACCCAGCTCGGCCTCGCGCCGGGCGCGCGCCTCGTTCTCGCGGTACGAGTCCACCGCGTGCGCCACGGCCAGGATCACGAAGTAGATGGGCATGATCACCGCGAAGATGCGCCCGTACTCGTGCAGCAGCGCCTCGAGGTAACTCATCCCCGGGGGGCGCTGCAGCACCGGCGCCTTCACGATGGTGATCATCACCAGCGTCACGAACACCGTGCCGGCGCTGAGCGGCAGGTGCAGCACCAGGTTGCGCCAGCGCCGCTCGCCCGCCACCGGCAGCCGCCGCGCCAGCCAGAAGATCCCCGGCGTGACCGCCAGCCACACGTACCACACCGGCAGCTCGTGCGCGATCACCTCCAGCAGCGACTTGGGGCGCCCCATCCGCTGGTAGGCGAGGTAGTTCTCCACCGCGATCAGCAGCGCCAGGGTGGTGGCGGCCCCGAACGCGCCCAGGATCAGCCCGTACTGGCGCCGCGCGATGCGCCCCGGCCGCAGCAGGCGCGGCCGCCGCAGCGGGGAAGCGGTGTCGGCGGAGGGTTGGGGCATCAAGCGATGGATGAGAAGCAGGTCGGCATGCGATGCGGGCGCGCGGCCCGGGTTCCACAAGTCGGGGAAATCTAGCGGCGCCGCGCTCGCCCGCGCAGTGCGCGGCACGAGCGTGGCGCGCCGGGGCACGAGCGCGCGCACCGGCGGCGCGGATGCGCACGGCTGCGATCCAGGGTGCACCCACGTCCGTGCCGCTCACCTCGGCGCGTTTGATCCCGGGTTTGTCCGAAACGACGAACCGGCCGTCCGCGACACCTCCCGGACGGCCGGCTCTCATTGGGTCGGAGAAATTGCAGGATCGAGCCCCGGTGCGGCCCCCGGGCCGGTGAAGCCTCGCTCGGTTTGCGAGGCTTTTCGTAGTTGTTGCTGCGACGCTGCGACTTCAGTCGCCGGTGAGGCTCAGCCCACAAGTCCTTTCCCTCCAGCCCGATCAAGCCGTTATCGCGAACAGCGGTCACACGTCGTACTGCTCCAGCTGGAACGTATCCATCATCCCCCACAGCTTTTCGGCGTACTTGCTGTCGGTGGCGTACACGCCCTCCAGCGCGCCGGCGAACTTGCGGGCGTCGCCGGTGTGCTTCATCGCCTCGGCGTAGATCAGCTTGCCGCCCTTCATGCCGTGCGCGATGCGGTCGGCGTGGTCGTCGCACGATTCCTGGAACGAGTTGTAGGCGCGGAACTGGGCGATCACCGTCACCATCTTTCCACCGATCTCCTCCTTGGTGGGCATGTCGACGGAGCCGGCGGGCCCGGTGCCTTTCATCCCGAAGAAGTTCTTCGCCTTCAGGGTGAGCCCGCTGCGCCCAAAGTCGGACTCGAGCGCCGCCTGCGCGATGGTGACCGACGCGGGCACGCCGGTGGACCTGGCGCACGCCTGGGCGAAGGGCACCACCATCTGGATGAACGCCGTGCGGAAGCCCGCGGGCGAGGGCTGCGGGGCCGGCGCGGCGGTGCGCGTCTGGTCCACGCCGCCGTTTGCGTCGAACGAGCGCAGGGCGGCGTCCAGCGCGCGCAGGGTGTCCTTGCCGACCGTGCCGTCGGCCTGCAGCGCGTGCGTGGCCTGAAAATTCCGCACCGCCTGCTTCGTCTGCTCGCCGAAGAAGCCGCGGAACTGGCCGGCGGCGCCCACGTTCACGCGCAGGTCGGGGTACCGCGCGGCCAGGTGGTTCAGCGCGTCCTGCACCGCGCCCATGCCGGCCACGAGCTTGCCGGTGGCGTGCAGCGGCGGCTTGGCCGCGGCGGCGACGGCCTGCAGCACGGCATCGCCGGCCAGGAGCGGGTGGCTCAGCACCGCGGCGTTCGGATCGTTGGTGGACATCTGAGGGGCTCCGGGGGATGGGGAGGATGGCACCGCGTGCGGAGGTAGGACGATGCCAGGGTTAAGGATTAGTGGCTGCGGCGGGAAGATTTTCCCCGCCGCGTCTGGTTGAACGCCGGGCCGGGTGATGCCGGGTTTCACCCGCATCCCGGGATCGCGCCCCCGGATGGCGGCGCGTGGGCGGTGGACTTCGACCGCCTGATTCGCGTGAGGGATTCGCGCCCGGAGGGCCGAGACACCGGCGCGCCCGCACCGGCCTTTCGGATCCGCGGCGACGCCTGGCGCGACGGGGGCTCGGCGCCGTTGGCAACGGTCGTTTCGTTGCCTACGGCGCGCGAAGCCCGGCCCGGAGCGCAGCGGAGGGACACGCCCGACCCCCGCCGTTCGTCGTTGCCCATGACATCGCCCGGCAACAGGGTATGAGATCGATGCTGATGCGGATCACCGAGCGCGGGCTGTACTGCGAGGCGGGCGGCTTTTACGTGGACCCGTGGCTGCCGGTGGAGCGCGCGGTGATCACGCACGCCCACGGCGACCACGCGCGCTGGGGGAGCGAGCGCTACCTGGGCTCGCGCGAGGGCGAACGGGTGATGCGCACGCGCCTGGGCGCCGACGCCCACATCCGCGCGGTGGACTGGGGCGAGGTGGTGGACGTGGACGGCGTGCGCGTGTCCCTCCATCCCGCCGGCCACATCCTGGGCTCGGCGCAGGTGCGCGTGGAGCACCGCGGCGAGGTGTGGGTGGTGTCGGGGGATTACAAGACCGAACCGGACCCCACCTGCAGGGCGTTCGAGCCCGTCCGCTGCCACACCTTCATCACCGAGAGCACCTTCGGCCTGCCGATCTACCGCTGGGCGCCGCAGACGGAGGTGTTCGCGCAGATCGACGCATGGTGGCGCGCCAACCAGGCCGCGGGGAAGGCATCGCTCCTCTACGCCTACGCGCTGGGCAAGGCGCAGCGGCTGCTGGCGGGGGTGGATCCGTCCATCGGTCCCATCCACGAGCACGGCGCGGTCAGCCGGCTCACGCAGGACTACCGCGACACCGGCGTGCCGCTGCCGCCCACGGCGTACGCCGGCGCGCAGGGGCGCGGGCACGACTGGAGCCAGGCGCTGATCGTGGCGCCGCCCAGCGCCCACGGAACGCCGTGGATGCGCAAGTTCGGCGCGGTGAGCACCGCCTTCGCCAGCGGGTGGATGCGGGTGCGTGGCCAGCGCCGCCGCCGCTCGGTGGACCGCGGCTTCGTGCTGAGCGACCACGTGGACTGGCCCGCGCTGCTGGAGGCGGTGGATGCCACCGGCGCCGAGCGCGTGTGGGTGACGCACGGCTACCGCGAGCCCGTCGTCCGCTGGCTCCGCGCCCGCGGCCTGGAGGCCCTCGCCGTCGCCAGCCGCTGGGAGGGCGAGGAAGACGCCGGCGACGTGGAGATCGCCCCGGCAGCGGGCGAAGACGTGGCCGCGTCGGAAGACGGCAGTCCCTCGGGAGATGGCGCCGCGTCGGAAGAGGGGACCGCTTCGGAAGATGCGGATCGCGCCGGGGACGATGGCGCCGGCGCGGGGGAGCCGGGCGAATGAATTCGCGGCAACAACCACACGAAGTCCGCCTGCGCGGACTGCCGCCGCGGCATCGGCGCGCCTCGACCCGCATTCCGGCATCCGCTGGCCCCGGCGGGTCGAGACGATCCTTCCGAATCGCCGTCTCCCCTGCCACGCAGGCGCCGCGGCGCACCCCCCGGCCCGCTGGCCACCCGGACGCAGTCGTCCCTCCCCCGTGCAGTTACGGGGGAGGGACAGGCGAGGAACGAGCCAGGGAGGGGGCCCGCGGGGCCGGCTTCGCACGCCGGAGGCCGCGGTGAAAGCCTTCGCCGAGCTGTACGAGACGCTGGACGAGACCACGAAGACGGGCGAGAAGGTGGACGCGCTCGCCCGCTACTTCGCGAGCGTGCCGCCGGCGGACGCGGCGTGGGCGGTGCACTTCCTGAGCGGGCGCCGCCCCAAGCGCCTGGTGGGCGGCCGCAAGCTGGCCGAGTGGGCGATGGACTTCACCGGCACCCCCGAGTGGCTCTTCGGCGAGTGCTACGAGTCCGTGGGCGACCTGGCGGAGACGATCTCGCTCCTCCTGCCGCCGTCGGGCACGTCGAGCGACCTGCCGCTGCGCGCGTGGGTGGAGGAGCGGCTGCTGGCGCTGCGCGGCGAGAGCGAGGCCACGCAGCGCGACGCCATCGTCCGCGCGTGGGGCGAGCTGGACGGCGCGCAGGCGTACGTGTGGAACAAGCTGATCACCGGCGGCTTCCGCGTGGGCGTGTCGCAGAAGCTGGTGGTGCGCGCCATCTCGCGCGTGAGCGGGGTGGACGAGGCCGCCGTGGCCCACCGGCTGATGGGCGCCTGGGACCCATCCCCCGAGTTCTACACCCGCCTGCTGGGCGCCGACACGCGCGACACCGACGTGAGCCGGCCCTACCCCTTCTTCCTCGCGCACGCGGTGGAGGGCGAGCCCGACGAGCTGGGCGACGCGGCCGAGTGGCAGGTGGAGTGGAAGTGGGACGGCATCCGCGCGCAGGTCGTGCGCCGCGCCGGAAAGACGTTCATCTGGTCGCGCGGCGAGGAGCTGGTCACCGAGCGCTTCCCCGAGCTCGCCGCCACCGCGTCGCTGCTCCCGGATGGCACGGTGCTGGACGGCGAGGTGCTCCCCTGGCAGGACGGCGGCCCGCTCCCCTTCGCGCAGCTCCAGCGCCGCATCGGACGCAAGCAGCTGGGGCCGAAGATATTGGCCGAGGTGCCGATCGTCCTCCTCTCGTACGACCTGCTGGAGCACGAGGGCGCGGACGTGCGCGAGCGGCCGCTGGCGTGGCGCCGCGCGCGGCTGGAGGAGCTGCTGGGCGCGGTGCACAGCGGCGGGCGCCTCCTCCTCTCCCCCCTCGTCCACGCGGCGAGCTGGGACGGCGTGCGCGAGGCGTACCGCGAGGCGCGCCAGGCCAGCCGCGAGGGGCTGATGCTGAAGCGCGCCGACAGCCCCTACCGCGTGGGCCGCAAGCGGGGAGACTGGTGGAAGTGGAAGGTGGAGCCGTTCACGGTGGACTGCGTGCTGATCTACGCCCAGCGCGGGCACGGCCGCCGCGCGTCGCTCTACACCGACTACACCTTTGCCGTGTGGAGCGGGGGCGAGCTGGTCCCCTTCGCCAAGGCCTACAGCGGGCTGACGGACGAGGAGATCCGCCGCGTCGACTCTTTCGTGCGCCGCAACACGCTGCAGCGCTTCGGGCCGGTGCGCGCGGTGAAGCCGGAACTGGTGTTCGAGCTCGGCTTCGAGGGGATCCAGCGCTCCCCTCGCCACAAGAGCGGCATCGCCGTCCGCTTTCCGCGGATGCTCAGGTGGCGCACGGACAAGAAGCCGGAGGACGCGGACAGCTTGGAGACCATTATGAGGCTTTTGTCTCTGCCGCGGTAACGGCTGCTTGCTTGTGCCCTAAGTAGGTGCTCAAAAGTCTTGTCGACTTTTAGCGGCGAGTATCTGCATCCTGCTTCAGTAATCGCCGTTCGACCGATCGACAGAACTTCTGGCAACCTACTTAGACGTCTGAAGCAGGATCCAGCGGCGGCGGTTCTGCGAGATCACCCCGCCCGATCTGCTCCGGGCTGAAGCGCTTCGCAACCTCATTTGGGTACCGAGGCACAAGCGGCAGCCATGGGTCAGGCGCATGATACCGACCCTCCCAGAGAGCGGTAACGATCGCACTCGCTACAGAATACTCGAAACCAAATAGTGCCGCCGCACCGTCGTACCCCAATGCAAATGATCTGATTTGATCGCCCGTCCACGGATGCTGCGGATCCATGCGCCGATGTTCGAGTAATGCTTCCCCTTGGTTCTGAAGGAATGTACGAATCCGCCGCTCACTCGCGGGGGTTGCAAATGCAACGGAGTTAAGCGTGTACTTCGCTGCCTCGTAGTCCTCGCCCACATGCACGTGAAGATCGAGACCGAGTTCGCGCCCCGCCGTTGTTACAGCGTCGACGGCGGACCCGCGAGAAACACAGAAGAAGACGTGCACGGGAACTTGGAGGATTGCTTCCCGTAACGGATCGGGGAGGGGTTCGGCTGCGTCGCGTGGGCTCCTGACGAGGTCTTCGCGACCGAACCAAGAGCCAAGCAGACTTACCGCTTGCGCACCAGTACAACTACAATCATCAAAAAATCGAATCATACCACGATTGCGGATTTCGTCGGGAGAATATTCGGTCAGCTTACGCGGCTCTGGGTGATTGGGACCGAGATCCTTTAGATAATAACCGAGCATCTCGGCGGACTTAGCACGCCTTCCTTCGGGAGCTGAGAAGTAGCACCAAGCGCCCCCTCGCCCGATTAAATCAATATGTTGTTGGATAAGTTTGGCACGTTCCGCTCGTCCATATACGTGAAAATTCTCTGCAATGCGAAGTGCTGACTCTTGTAAATCGGCATCGGGGAACTGCCAAAGCCACGAATACAGCCATTGACGAGATGAGATACCGATGGCGCCGAGTGAAGCGGCATACTCCTCAGACACCGCTTCTATCCTGCCCTTTGCAGAAGCTTCGTCTAGCCAGGTTGGAGGCAAACGGTGGCGAATCCATCCTTCGTCATCGGCGTGATCGGCTACGAGACGATTGCGCTCCGCGTCAACCTCAGAACGTTTTGTTTTAGAGAAGGTAAGTGCCCTGTCATTCATCCAAACACCGCGGTCACCGAATGCACGTTCGGATGCAAGAAACAAACGGGGACTGGGTGACAAAGCAAACACATATCCCGTTTGTTTGCTCGTGCTGTATGCATCAACCCACTTGTTGGCAGCGAACATTACATCTGCCGGCCACACGTTCCCATCTGCATCAACGGCGGCAATATCGCCGCCTCCGACAACACTCGTTGCTTTCGGCCATGCAACAAAGGTCTGAGCGTTCACCTCCCCAAGCTCCACTGCGCGATTCCTGATTTCCTCTGCAAGCGCGAGCCTAGAATGATCATACTCCAGCCCAGCGAGGGTCCGCTTCGTCTTGACCTTTCCGCGCCGCACATCAACGTCAGCTTGCGCTGTGGACTCGTCCGTATAGAGCCTAGTAATAAACTCCGGCGCAGGTAAGAGGAATCTCGGAGCAAACGCAAATGTCCGCCGTGGCAATCTCCGATACCGTACCCGCTCCAACAGATTACTCGCGCGAGATATCGCGTCACTATTCCTGTTGAATTTCGGGTGAGCCAAATCCAGTAACTGCTCGTCACTGAATTGCAGCAGGAAGGCTGGATCAGCCACCTCAGCAAGTTCGGACTCCACTTCGCGCAGCGCCCGCCGAACCAACTCCTCCGCAGCTTGCACTTTATGATGGAAATACAATTTGTCGTAGAGAAAAACTCGTGACGCCAGCATCTCCTCCAAGGCACGCGCGCCACTTACATCGATAGCCAGAATATGCGTTTGTTCATGACGAAGAATATCCTCCACCGCGACAACGCGAAGCTTTGCCTGTAACCGCTGTGCGTCGAGCATGACCGGTGTGCCAGCCATTCTCGAATCACGGGCCAGATAATCCAGCTTGTCGCAATCGATTGTTCCGTTCAGTATCTGGGCGATAAAGGCGTTCGGGAATGCTTGAGCTACTGATCCGGTGATACAGTTGGCCATGAATTCGACGAGATCATCGCCGCGCGGAGCTCTTCGGATCCCAATTTCAGCCCTGTTGAGTAACTCGTGAACGCCTGGTGAGGAGATGATGAGCAACGATAACAGCTCCGACGAAGAGATAGACCGCCCGTAGTGATCACCTGCTATTTCTGTCGCTTCAGCAACCTCAGGATGTAGTCGGTAAAATTTCTCCGTAACGTGGCTTAGAGCACAGTGTCCAACATCATGGAACAGAGCCGCCAATCGAAGCGCATACCTGTTATCATCCTCAGTCAGACTTGGCGCACGCGCCGATGAACTCACAGCGAGACTTCTAAATATCCGTTCCGCTTGCTCAAGACTCCCAATGGTGTGTTCAAAGCGGGAGTAGCCTGTGGACGGAAAGAGAAAATGCGCAACGCCTAACTGCCGGATGTAACGAAGTCGTTGGAGGAGCGGTGAATCAAGGCAGTACAACTCCCACGGTTCGAGGAATACCGTACCCCAGACGGTGTCGTGGATATCCTTAGACCGTTTATAGGGACTGGATGGGACCTCCGCGATGTATGGCCGCAAGACATTGCCAACCCAAGTATCTACCCTGCCGGATAGCGCCCGGATTGTATGCTCACCCCGCCGCAGCTCAATTAGCGACACGGCCCTACCAACGATTCGCCTCGTAGACCTTCCGGAATTCACGTGCGGCCTGCTCTATCGTCTCGCGCTCCTCCCCAACGTCACTAAGCAGCAGTTGGGCGTCGACCGGCGAAAGCGCCACCCTCACCCGCGTATATGAAGGGTTTGGGAACTGGACGAGTCCGTACTGCTCAGCCCGTATAATCGCGCGATCAAGTGCCTCGATACGCCCGGACGTGGGACTCGCTCGGAACCGACGAAACCATCCCCCCGTAGTGGCATTTTGCCGGAGAACGTGCAACGCGCCGTGGAAGCTCTTGTGCAGGAGGTCCCCCCCGGCACTCATTTGTTCTAGTCCTTCAAGATAGAGAGCTGCCAAGAACGCGACGAAGGCGCGGTCAGCGGCCGCCTCTCCCTGCTCAACTTTGTTCATCATTTCAACCATGTCGCCTCCAACACACGTTGGGGTGATATCCTCATCCTCGACCTAGGACTAGCAAGGAGACCCTCTGCGTATAACAACTCTTGTGCCCTTGAGTTTCTACGCACCACACGAGATCGGCTATCACATTTAAGATAATGCCGAACTCCAAATTTGCAACCTATTTTGCACCCGGGTGGACGTAGCCTAAGTTATGTTGTTACATTTGCACCATCTCGGCAGATAACCCCCAGCAGCCAGCACGACGCCCACAATAGAATGGACGAACTGATCAAGCGGATTGAGGCCGCGCTGAAGACGAGCGGGATGACACACGACGAACTCGCGATGCGGGCGGATGTGTCCCGTCAGACGCTCTGGCGCATCCTTTCCCGAGTTACCAAGCGCCCTCACAAAGCTACTCTCCTGCGGCTGTCAAAGACTTTGAATTTACCAGATACGACCCTTAAGGAAGCGTTGTCGGGTCAGTATGAAATGTTGCAGGTTTCCGAGCGGCTTCCTGAGGACGACGAGTTGTTCAAAAAGGCACTTTGTGCCCAACTGGACTCCGTCCCTGAGCGACTCAGGTTGGAGGCGGTGAGAGCCGCGTTAGTGTCAATGGCAGGGGTGGTTCAGCAGAGCAAAAGCCCAACCGAAGACGGGTATCACGTCTTACGCAGTATGGAGAAATCGCGCTGGCAGGCTAGAGTGCGTCGGCGCTCTCCAGCCCCTCCGTAAGTTGTGTGTTTGATAGCGTATTATGCCTCACAGCCATGCAGCTGCGCACCTACCGTCGGAACTCCACAGCAAACCCGTAGCTCGCCACCGTCACGGCTGACGGGGTGGAGGCCGCACGCGGCGCTTGAGCGGCGGGCGGCGCGTGGTTATCGTTCGATCCCCGCGGCGTGGTTCCCTTCATCCGGATCATCTCTCATGGCAACGACCCTTCCCGACACCATCGACGGCGTGATCGAGCGCCTCCAAGCGATCATCAAGGACTGCATCGCCCGGCAGGACCGGCTCGGCTACTTCGCCGCGCTCTACAACCGCGTGACGCTGGCCGTGCGCGACGGCATCAAGGCCGGCGCCTTCCAGGACGGCGCGCGGATGGAGCGGCTGGACGTGATCTTCGCCAACCGGTACATCACGGCCTACGACACCTACCGCTCGGGCGAGCTGCCCAGCGTGAGCTGGTACAAGGCGTTCAACGCCGCGCAGACGTCGAACCACATCGTCCTGCAGCACCTGCTGGCGGGGATGAACGCGCACATCAACCTGGACTTGGGCGTCGCCGCCGCGCGCGTCGCCGGCCCCGGCGGCGCCATCGACGGGCTGCGGGTCGACTTCAACCGCATCAACGACCTGCTGGCCGGGCTGACGCCGATCGTGGAGCAGCAGCTCGACGACACCTCGCCCGTATTCAAGGAGCTCAGCGGGATCGCGCCCAAGCTCGAGCTGAAGATGGTGGGCTTCTCGATGGAGAAGGCGCGCGACGCGGCGTGGGCGTTCGCGAAGGAGCTGGCCCCGCTCAGGAAGCTGCCGCAGGTGGCGCGCATGAGCACGCGCGACATGCAGGCGTCGCTGGTCAGCGACGCGGTGCTGAACGACGGCCTGATCGTGCGCCTGATCCGCGCCCGCGAGAGCACCGATGTGGCGCACAACATCCAGGTCCTCTCCAGCGGCGAGTTCAAGAACACCGTCCCCGCCCTGATCGGCACGCCGACCGCCAACGCATAGGCGTGCTCCGCCCGGGATGTTGTTGGGCGGCCAATTGGGCGCTGCGGTCACACCGGTGGCCGCAGCGCCGAAGGATCTACGATCAATGGAGCGCTACCTCCACGGTGTCGCGCCAACGGGTTATGGATCCTTTCGGCCTGAAAGCTTTAGCGAGGACGCGGCGAGGCGTGGTCGGCCTCAGGATGACACCCCGGGGCTTGCACGGATAATCGTGAGAAGTGGTATAGATTGAAACGACGCGGGTGGGGCGGTATCTTGAAGGCGGAGGTTCTGCTTAGGGGTCGCCGTCTCGCACGGTGATCCCGACAGCTTTACCTCCTTTTCTTTTCCCCCCGCAACACTTCCTCTACCCCACCCGCCGCGCACCTCGTACGGCATCGTGCGGTGGTCGTGGCCACTCTCGTCGACGAAGAGAAGAAAGCTCATCCCTCGTCAGAGCGCGATCGCGCAGGTGGCGCCCCAGACGATGAAAGAGAGCGCCATGAACGCGACCCCCGAGATCCAGAATGGAGCGCGCGAGTCCAGCGGCAGCTTGGAGGTGATCACGATCGCGGCGACGAAGCCGCCGACCACCACGAACAGCCCTTCGGGGATGAAGATCCACCCCGCGGCGTTCCCGCCCATCAGCTTCACCACCGCCAGCGTCACCAGGTGCAGCGCCACAGCGACGCCGAAGATCATCGCCGCCGCGCGCACGCCGCGGGCGACCGCGCCGGAGTTGCCATGCTCCGGCGCCGGCCCGGGCCCGGTTCCGGGCGGCGCGTCGTGCGGCCACTCCTGGTAGGCGTATCCACTGCCGGGCGGTGGAGGCGGTGGCGGCGGCGGAGGGCCGTCGTCCGGCGCCCAGCCTCGCTCGTCTCGCGGATCGCCCGCGGGGGTCTCGTCGCTCATCGATGTCGTCTCCGGTTCCGGTCCGTCACGTCCCTCGCCACGATCCCCCATCCCCACCCCGCGTGATGCCGGAACCGCTCACGCGACGCCGCCGTGCGCCTGCAGCAGCGGCAGGCGGCCGCGCTCGGCCCAGGGATCGGCCATCCGCGGCTTCCAGCTCGCCTCGCGGCCGTCGCGGTAGAACAGGTTGTAGGTGTCGAAGGGGATCAGCCGCCCGTCCGGGTGCACGATGTGGATGCAGCTCTTCTTCACCGAGCGGATGTCCATCGAGTACGCGTCCATGAACTGCACCACGAGGACGCGGAAGACGTTGGCGTAGCCGAACTCTCGCGGCACCGAGACCAGCGGGAGGCAGCACAGCAGCTCGCGCAGCGACTGGGCGCCGCTCTCGGGCGAGTGGTTGGTGCTGAAGGCGCGGAAGAGCGCCGTGCGCAGCCCCTCGTCCTGCTCGAAGACGATGGTGTTGCTCCCGCCCTCGATCAGGATCTTGGGGTCGATCATCCCCGTGAGCGGGATGACCCGGCCGTTCAGCTTCACCGCGTACGCCATCGCCAAGCAGTCGGGGTGGCAGGGCACCGGCACCACGTCCTCGGCGCGGAAGACGCCGCTCTGCTCGTAGATGGCGCGGCGCACCTCGGTGAGCGTGAGCCGGTCGGTCGCGGGGTCGAACTCCTCCAGCCGCCCGGCGGCCTGCACGGGCTGGAAGGTGACCCCCCGCACGCACGGCTGCTCCAGCGCGAACTGGATGATCTCGCCCACCTCGCCGTCGTTCAGCCCCTTCTTGAGGGTGACGACCAGGGTGGTGGAGATGTCGAACTCGTTCAGGTGCTCCAGCGCCTTGCGGCGGATGCGGCGCAGGTCGGCGCCGCGCAGCGCCATCAGCGGCTCGCGGCGCAGCGAGTCGAACTGGAGGTAGACCTCGAAGCCCTTGCGGTACTCCGCCAGCCGGCGGACGAACTCGCGGTCCTCGGCGATCCTGAGCCCGTTGGTGTTCACCATCAGGTGCTTGATGGGGCGCGCGCGGGCGGCGTCCAGGATCTCGAAGAAGGCCGGGTGCAGCGTGGGCTCGCCGCCGCTGATCTGCACCACGTCGGGGCTGGTCTCGCTCTTCACCAGCGCGTCCATCATCCGCTCGATCAGCTCCAGCGGGCGGAAGTCGGGGCGGTGCGGGCCGCTCTCGGCGTAGCAGACCGGGCACTTGAGGTTGCACGCGTCGGTGACCTCGATCAGCGCGAGACAGGAATGCTGCTCGTGGTCGGGGCAGAGGCCGCAGTCGTACGGGCAGCCGTAGCGGATCGGCGTCTGGTTGTGGTTGGGCTGCTCGGGCGGCTTGATGAAGACCTCGCGCGAGCGCTTGTAGTAGTCGATGTCGTCGGCCACCAGCACGCGCTCGCGGCCGTGCTCGGGGCAGCGCTTCTCCAGGTACACGCAGCCATCCTGGAAGAGCACCTTCCCCTCCACCTTGCGCAGGCAGCGCGAGCAGAGCGCCAGCGCCACGTCGTAGTAGAGGTACGGCCTTACCTTGTCGGACATGCGGCTGCGGCGGGAAGCTCGGGGGATGGGGATGCGGGAGACGTGGATCCGCCGGTCGACCGTGGGGCGCGCCGGGGGAGGCCCAGCAGCCGCGGCAGGTGCGGCGCGTACCAGAGCAGCCCGGCCACGCAGGCGAGCTGGATCGGCGTCATCCCCAGGACGGTGGCGTGCGCCGGCTTCAGGAAGTCGACCGCCAGGCGCCAGGCGAGGTAGACGGCCATGAACAGCTTGAACAGGTCGCCGCGCGGGTACGGCCGCCGCGCGCGGAGCGCGAGCGCGCCCGCCAGCAGCGCCAGGAACGCGATCTCGTAGAGCTGCGTGGGGTGCCGCGCCACCCCGTCGCCGAAGTCGATCCCCCACGGCAGCGCCGTCGCCACCCCGTAGGTGTCGTCCGCCAGCCCGGTGAGGAAGCAGCCCACGCGGCCGACGGCGATCCCCACGATCAGCGGGAAGACGTAGAGGTCGCCCGTGGCGGTCCGCTCCCCGATCCGCCACTTCACCAGCTCGGTAGCCGCGAGCCCGCCCAGCAGGCCGCCCACGATCGTCTTCCCCGCCAGCAGCAGCCGCGGATCGAGCAGCCCGGCGAGCGTGGGCGGCGGGGCGAACGCGATCGCCAGCAGCTTGGACCCCAGCGCCGCCCCCACGATCGCCGCGGCCATCACCACCAGCCGGCGTTCAGCGGGGAGCGGGTCGCCCGCCCCCCCGCGCAGCCGCAGGTACAGCCGAAAGCCCAGGAACGCCCCCAGCGCCTCCAGCGGCTGGTGCGGCGCGACCGCGAACGGGCCCAGGTGCACGACGACGGGAAAGTCCACGCGGCGGGAGGGAGGGGGAGCGAACAGAGAGGAGCGGTCAGGGCATGGACGAACAGTACGGGCTCGCCCACCGCTCGCCAAGCATCCGCATCAGCGTTGAAACGAGCGGGTGAAGGTCCGGCGGCTCAGGCGGTGCTGCTGCGGGCGTCGTACCAGCGGTTCACTTCGTCGATCACGCGGTCCAGCAGCAGCTCATCCGTGGTCGGCTCGAAGTGGATTCGGCTGGAAAGCTCGAGTCCTGCGTCGTCGCCGCAGGGCAGCGGTTCCACGATCCAGCGAAACCAGCCGTTCTCGCTGTTGGACGAGAACGCCAGCATGCAGATCGGAAACGTGGCCTCGGAGTAAGTCGCGCGCTCGTGGGCGATCATCTTCGCGTCCAGGCGCGGCGCCGCCGACCCGGTGCGCCGTGCCGCGAGCACCACGCCGAACTGGCGGCTGCTGAAATGCCCGTCGCGCAGCACGGTCACCAGCATGTCCACCCCCGACGCGGCGCTGCTCTGGTACACCACGCGGAGGTCGTCTCTGCGGGTGAGCCAGAGCACCGCGTACGAGCGGGCTCGCAGGGCCACGTGCCAGGGCTGTGGTGCGCTCATCCATTCCTCCGGGCTGGATCAGAGAACCGAGAGATGAAGCTCGCCGGAGCGACCGATTTCCAGAAGGTGTTCACCTCGTCCCACAGGGCTTCCTGCGTGACCCGGTTCAACGGAAAGTCCGCCGGAAGGCTCGCCAGGCCCTGGTTCCGCTCCCCGTTCGCGGACGTGACGTACGCCGCGATCGCGCTCTGGTCCACGCCCACAACGTAGGTGGGGACCGGATTGGCGACGAGTCCCCTCATCTCGCGCGCCGAGATGCTGGCCCTCAGGCGCCCGGACCGCGTATACCCGCGGCTGGTCGTCTTCACCTGCACGAAGAAGTACGGAGCCACACTCCTCGAGGCTCCTCTCAACCTGACGATGTAGTCGACCACCGGCCACGCGTTGCCGAGAAACTCGGGCGCGAAGATCGGGCTGCGCCTGGAGTAGGGTTCGGTGATGAGAAGCGAGAATATGCCCTCGCCGCGCGATCCGAGAAAGGAGTTCATGCCTTCAACGCTAAACGCCGAAGTCATCGCCACGCAAGAGACTGTCCATTTACGGCCAGCGTGGGCACGCGAGCTGTTTCGTCATCATACCGACAGCGATTCCGCTGCCGTGGTAAACCGATGCTGCGCAAGGAGATGAAACGAAAACGCCGGCGCCCCTCGCGGGACGCCGGCGTCGCTCGTTCTCCGTCCCGACGGTCAGGTCACAGGCCCAGGACGCTGGGGCCCTGCTCGAAGACGATGTCAACCGGGATGCCACGGCTGGAGAGGCGGGCCAGGTCGCCCTGCAGCTCGGGGCGGATCACCCCGTAGGTGCTCATGAAGGTGCCCACGCCGGCGTAGTCGCCGTTGCCCTGCAGGCGCAGGATGTTGCCGGCCAGCAGGTCCACCGCCCGCTGCATCCGCTCGAAGTCCACGCGGTAGCGGCCGGTGGCGGCGTCGCGCGCGAAGGCGCCCTGCTCGGCGAAGAAGTTGAATGTGGCCATGTTCGCCCGCCCGTGCGCGTCGCTGGCGCCGAAGCGGACGGAGCGGAAGAGGCCGGCCAGGAAGGTGACGTAGTTGTTGCGCACGTCCTCCTGCCCCAGCTCGCCCTGGCGGTTGAGCGTGGTGACCATGTACAGCCCCAGCACGTCGGCCTTCTCCTCCTCGAGCCCGCCGGCGCGCTCCTTTAGCGCCTCGCGCACGGTGCCGGTGCCGGTCACCACGTTCTTGATCCCCAGCCCGTGCGCCACCTCGTGGAACATGGTGTTCCCGAAGAAGGCGTCGAAGGTGACGTGCTGCTGCTGGTCCTGCGCGATCAGCTCGCGGGCGATGGGGGTGAGGATCGCGTCGAACTTGGCGCGCATCGCGTTCTTCAGCTGCAGGCGGCGCGTGCCCTTCTGCAGCTGCACCTGCTCGTCGTTGGGCAGGTTGATGGCGATGGTCTTGGGCCCCGAGTTCGCCTGCCCCGCGTAGTACACGGCGTCGTAGGCGTTCAGGTCGCTGTTGCTCCCCGGCGTCTCGCGCTTGTAGCGCTCATCCACCGGAAGCCCGCGCTGCAGGCCGGGGAGCAGCGCCACGTAGCGCGCCAGCCGCCGGCTCCACTCGCGGTCCTTCACCAGCACGTAGCCCTCGTGGGCGGCCTTGTAGCCGTACAGCGCGTCCTCGTACGTCTCGATCGGCCCGATCACGACGTCGAGGGTGTTGTTCTTCATGTCCATCCACGCCAGGTCGCTCGCCTGGTAGTCGTCCGTGAGCAGCGCGTCGGCGCGGAGGGTCAGGTAGCGCTTGAGGCCGGGGTCGTCGGCCAGCGCGGCGGCCTGGCGGAGCCTGGCGGCGGCGCGCTCGTGGTACGCGCGGTAGGCCACGTGGAACGGCACCGCGGTCAGCCGGCCGGCCGCGTCGCGGCGCACCAGCGTGTACAGGCTCTTGAGCGAGTCGGCGCGCGCGCCGCCCGCGGCCACGGCGGCGTCGAACTCGGCCTTGGTCATCCCCGCCGGGTAGTAGGCGGCGCCCTCGGGCTTGTGGCCAACGCCGGGAACGAAGGCGTGCTCGTTGTCGAGCCGGTCCCACGGGCCGTAGTTGATCTCCACGAAGCGCCGCACCTGCGGGTCGGTGATCCCCGCCAGCAGCCGGTCGCGGTCGCCGTACGCCTGCATCCAGAAGACGGGATCCATCTCCCGCGCCGCGTCGATCAGCAGCGGGATCATCCGGCGCTCGTTGGGCGTGAGCTGCGACAGGTCCGTGGTCAGCCGCACGGTGGTGTACCGCGCCAGCCGCTGGCCGATGTCGGTCTGCGCGGCGGCGCCGGAGCCGGTGGCGGGCGCGGGCGCCGGGGCGGGCGTGCCGGCCGGGGGCGCGGCGCAGGCCGCGAGCGTGGCGGCGAGCGCCGCGGCGGCGCGGGTGAGCGTGCGAGAGGTCATGCGCATCTCCTTGTGATGCTCGGTAGCGTTCGGGTTTCCGCGTTCGGTTCGCGTCCGGATGTGCTGCGCGGGCGCGGACGATACGCGGGGCCGCGCAGCGCGCGCAAGCCGGTGCGGCGCCCCGGTGCGGACGGGCTCCGCCGGCGGCGATCGCAACCGTTGGCGGCGGCGGCCCGTATGTACCATCGTGGTCTCGCCGCGTGGTGCATGGATCGAACCGCCGCGCCGGCTGCCTGTCATCCAAACGTTCGGGGAGATCGAAGGGATGATCCGCGCCATCGTCCAGCGCCAGCTCGCCGCGGCCGAGCGCCGCTTCGGCGCCAGCATGGACTACATGCGCCACGTGGCCGACCGCGACCTGGGGCTGTTCCTCAAGCTGTCGATGCTGCAGCCCGCCACCTGGCACCGCCGCCGGCTCCCGCGCGACGCCTTCCACGCCGCGCGCCTGGCCACCACCCTGCACGCCGACTGCGGCGAGTGCGTGCAGATCGAGGTGACGGCCGCGCGGAAGGCAGGCGTCCCCGCGGCCCTCCTCCGCGCCGTGCTGGACGACCGCGGCGCCGGCCTGCCGGACGGCGTGGGCGATGCCGTGACGTTCGCGCAGGTCGTCGCCAGCGGCGCCGATCCCGACGATACCCTGCGCGCGCGGCTCACGTCGCGCTTCGGCGAGGAGGGGGTGGTGGAGCTGGCCAACGCCGTGGCGACGGCGCAGTTCTATCCCACCCTCAAGCGGGCGCTCGGCTACTCCCGGAGCTGCGCGCTCGTCCAGGTGGCGGTTTGATCGACGGATGATCGGCGACTGAGGATGGCGAGGGCGTCCGGACAAGTCCCGGTGGGGCGGTGGATGATTGATCGTGGCGGATCGATCCGAGTGACATCTTCATCCCGATTTTCACCCGGACCGCTCATTGCGTGAGTGGATGAAGAAGCTGCGTCCGCTGTACTCGCAGCATGCCGCCCCACGCCGGCCTCGCTGTTCGCGAGAGACCGGACGTGCGGCGTGGAGAACACCCGGAGAGCTGCCGTGAAGCGAGAGATGCCCATTCTCGGGCTTGGTTTGATCGTGATGCTGGTGATCGCGGTGGTGGGCGTGGGGTCCGAGCTGCTGCTGCGCAACCTGAAGGGCGGCGGCCGTCGCGCGGGCGCCAGCGCGAAGGCCGAGGCGGCGCGCAGGCCGGCCGCGAAGCCGCTCGCGAGCGCGCCGGCCGCCAAGGGCGACACCACCGCCGCCGGCCAGCCCTGCCGCGTCGTCTCCTCCGCCGTCGCGCTCCCGGATTACGTGGACGAGTCGAGCGGGGTGGCGTGGAGCCGCGCGGGCGGCGGGCTGCTGTGGACGCACAACGACTCTGGCGATCCCGAGCTGGTGGGCGTGGACGAGCGCGGCGCCGAGCGCGCCCGCGTGCGCCTGACCGGCGCCACCGTCACCGACTGGGAAGACGTGGCCGAGGCGCCCTGCGCCGGCGGGAGCTGCCTGTTCGTGGCCGACATCGGCGACAACGAGGCCCGGCGCCGCAGCGTCACCGTCTACCGGGTGCGTGAGCCCGCCGCGGGCGCCACCGCCACCGCGCCCGCCGAGGCGCTCGACGCCACCTACCCCGACGGCGCGCAGGATGCCGAGGCGATCTTCGCGCTCCCCAACGGCTCGCTGCACGTGGTGACCAAGGGCGAGACGGGGCCGGCGGCGCTCTACCGCTTCCCGATGCCGCTGCGCCCCGGCGCCACGGTGATGCTGGAGCGCGTCGCGGGGATCTCCATCGCCGCGCTGGAGCGCCGCGACCGCATCACCGGTGCCTCCGCCTCGCCCGACGGGCGCTGGGTGGCGGTGCGCACGCTGAAGACGCTCTCGCTCTACCGCACCGACGGCGGCACAGTGCGCGGCTTCGCGAATCCCATGGTGATGGACCTGTCCGGCCTGAACGAGGCGCAGGGCGAAGGCGTCGCGCTGGCCGACGGCGGCACCGTCTTCCTCACCAGCGAGGCCGGCGGGAAGAAGAAGCCCGCCACGCTCGCCCGGCTCGCCTGCACGCTGCCGGCCTGACCGAGAGCCGCTAGAAGTATCGACACACATGGAGGCCGCAGAGGTCGGAGAGGACGGCTATTCCTCCGCGACCTCTGCGGCGTCTGCGTGAGAAAATGTTGTTATCGAGGCCGCGCGTTGCCGGCGGGTTGGCGCGTGAAGGCGGCGAACTCGGCGCGGGTGCCGTGGAAGGCGTTCAGGTCGATGCGGCCGCGCACCCCGGCCACCCGGCCGGTGGCGGCGTACTGCCAGAAGGTCCATCGCCCGCCGTAGCGCGGGCGGTGGAAGACGCTGCGCACCCAGTACGGGTGATCCACTGGCGCGTCCCGCATGTAGGCCTCGTGGAACTCCTCCGTCACGTACAGCACCGTCGGCCGGCCGAATGCCGAATCAGTGACGGCCAGGAAGCGCCGCACCTCGGCCAGCACCGAGTCGCGCGGGGGGCGCTGGCCGCAGTTGCCGCCGAACTCCAGGTCCACCGCCGGCGGCAGCGACGGCCCGGCATCGCCCGGCTCCACGGCGAGGAGGTTGAGCGCCTGCGCGCGGCCGGGGGTGCAGAGGGTGAAGAAGTGGTACGGCCCCGTCACCAGCCCCGCCCGCCGCGCCTGCTCGCGGTTGCGCACGTACGCGCTGTCGCGGAACGTCGCTCCCTCGGCCGCCTTGATGTAGGCGAACTCGTAGCCTGAAGCGCGGATACGCCCCCAATCCATCCGCCCCTGGTGGTGCGACGCGTCCACCCCGCGCACCGGGAACTCCGCGCGGCTGGGGTAGACGAGGCGAACGTAGCCGTGCGAGAGCAGCGCGTACGCGATCGGCGCCGCCACGGCGGCCGCGGCGGCGAGCAGGCCCAGCCACCGCAGGCGCACCCGGGCGCGGGGGGATCGGAACAAGGGAATCGTCGGGGGAGGGTCCGGCGGAGGGCGCCGGTCGTGCGTCAGGAGCCGCGGGCGCGGTCCTTCCGGGTCAGCCGGCCGATCTCGATGTGGACCTTGGTGAGGTCGCCGGAGAGGTCGGTGATGCGCTCGGTGAGGTCGAGCACGGTGCGCACGCCGTCGCCCCAGACCTCGGCCACGTAGCGGTCGCCGGCCTTGAACATCACCCGTTGCGCGTCCTCGAGCATCTGGATGGCGTCCCACAGCATCTCGCGGGCGTGCTCCAGGTGGTCGTGGCCGCTGAGATCTTGCTCGGGCATGCGCAACGGGTAGAGATGGGTGACGGGTGCGGAAACGGGCTTCCCGGCCAGCAAACATGGGGCGCCGCGCCGCGCCGCGCAAAGAGCAGCCGTCGCACGGGTGGCGCGGAACGGGCGCCCTTCGCGTCCGCGCCGCCCCGTCAGCCGCGCGCCGGGCGACGTCCGACGCGCCGCGGGCGTGACACCGCCAGCGTCCACGCGATCAGCGCGAGCTGCAGCGGGAGCCGCGCCCACAGCAACGCCTGGGCAGATGGGGATGCGCCGGCCGCGCGCGCGTTCAGCAGCATCTGCACGTTGGCGGGGAAGACGGCGATCAGCAGCAGCACCAGGCCGATCCCCGCGGCGCGGCGGGTGCGCGGCACCAGCAGCCCGACCCCGCCCGCGACCTGGAAGACGCCGCTCAGCAGCACCAGCTCGCGGTGCAGCGGCAGCCAGGGCGGCATGATCCGCACGTACGCCTCCGTCGCCGCGAAGTGCATCACCCCCGCGAACACGAAGATCGCCGCGAGCACCCCGCGCGACACCCGCAGCCCCGTCGATTCGGCGGGCGATCCGGCTCGCGGGTCGGCGCTCAATCCATCACCAAGAACCTCGCGTACACCAGCGCGACGCTTCCTCCGCGCCGGTCACGGGCGCGAGACCAGCCACGCCTTGGCCTCGTCCAAATCGTTGAAGGCGCTCAGGTTGCGGCGGCGCGAGAGCGCCTGGATCGCACGGAAGGCGGTGAGGTAGATGCCGGTGAGCCCCACCACCACGGCGCTCCAGCGCACGTACGGCGCGTTGAACTGCACCAGGTCCTGCATCGCCTTCACGTTGCCCGGCGTGATCTTCGAGCCGCGCACGTCGGTGAGCGTGAGCACCGAGCCCGGCGGCTCGGCGCCGATGACCGCCTTGGTCTTCGCGATCTCGCCCTTCAGCTGGTCGGCGTCGGTGCCCAGGTGGGTGTAGTCGAGCAGAAGAATGCGGTGTCCCTTGTGGTCGATGAACTGCGTGCGGTCCATATCCGGGGCTCTGGCGGGGCTGCTGCGTCCCGCGCGTCGGTGAGGGGGAAGGGTTACCGAATCGGTCATAAGAGTAGGGGAGGATAACGCCTCGCGGCCCGTCGCGCACCCCTTTCGTTCTCCGGGAGATGGACAGCAGAACGCCCGCGCGTGGCGGGCGTATCGGATGTGTAACCGGTTGATTGCGCTACGAATCCGCCAGCTTGGGGACGGTGCTCCGCTGTCGTCGTCGAAAGAAACGGACGGGGCACGGGAGAACGCCGCCCCCCTCTTGGGAAGCGGCCGGGTCAGCCGTGCGCTACTTCCACGCCGCCGCGTGCCACGCGCAACGCTTCGCGCGCCGCGTCGATCCAATGTTCGGGGAAGCGCTCGGCGTCCGTCACCCACTCCTCGATCGCCGGCACCGCCCGGCCGATTCCCATCCGCTCGTCCGCCGCGGCGGAGATGAGGAGGGCGCCCATGTGCGGGAAGCGGCCGTTCCACTCCGGGCCCACGCGCTCGTCGAACTCGGCGGCCACGCGCCGGCAGAAATCCTCCCCGATCTGTGCGATGCGCAACCCGCGCAGCAGCTCGGAGGCGCGCAGCAGCTTGTCGTACGTCTCGCGCTTCTCGGGGACGGCGGCGCAGAGCGCCTCGTGCAGGAACTCCAGGTGGCGCTCCATCAGGTACTGCGGCATCCCGCGCGCGGAGAGCACGCTGCCCAGCCACATCACCTCGGCGTTCACCTGCTCCTGCGGCGCTTCGGCGATCAGCGCGAGCCAGGCGCTGTCGCTGTGCCCGAACATCCGCCCCCGCTCGCCGAAGCGCGCCTCGTAGTACGGAAACTCGCTCCACGAGCGCTCCCCCGCCGCCACCGACGCCGCCACCTCGCGCGGGTCCGTCGTCACCGGGTGCGTCCCCGCGAAGGGATTGATCAGTCCCGCGCCGATTTCAGGCATGGCCGTTGATCCCTATTCTCTAAAATCTACGGCTCTGGAACTCGAGCTGCTTTTTGTGCCAAGCCCTCTTCCACCCGGCCCCAAAAGCGAGCATATACACCTTGGTCGCGTGGTAACAGTGGCAGCCATAGGTTATCTGATTCGTATGAACCCTGCCAAATTGCGGTAAGGGTACAGGTCGGGATTGAATGATCGCTTGCAACTATTGCTCTTATGCCACCATACCCCAGCGCAAATAACTGTTTCTGATCATCCTTCCAGTCAGGCTGCTTCGTGGAAAGCAGTGCTATACCCCGCTCAGCCAAATACAGCAGAATCCGATTTCTACTTTCCTCGCAAGCAAACTCCACCGAATCGATAGTATGTTGCTCTCCAGCCAATTCACACAAGTGAAACTTCACTGGAATCCCGAGTTCCTCGCACGTATTCCGGAGAAGCTCTACCCCTCCAACCCAACCGAAAGGGTAGAAGAATGTGACGCCGAGTTGACGTATCAACTGCTGCAACTTCGCAGGTAACGGCTTGTCCACATCGCCAGGAGCCGATGCTCTATCTGGCATATCAAACCAACTGTATAGCAGTGATGAACTCTGAGTACCCGAGCAAAGAATATCATCGAAGAAGACGACAGTGCCTTGCTCTCTAAGTCGATCAAGGTCTACATCCCAGAGTTTGACTATCTCGGGTGCATCGGGACCCAAGTCTTTTGCTTCATAGCCGATACGAGCACTTGATGAGGACGTTTTCTTGCGTTGACCGGCGAGTTCACACCAAAGCTTCGCACCGGTAGCTTTATTGAATATTTCAAACGCACGGCTGCGGTCAGCCCGGTTGATAACCTTGAATTGCTCCAAAACGCGTAAAGCTGACTCCTGTAGATCGGGATCAGGGAACTGCCACAACCATGCGCGGATCCACTGAACGGTTTCGATTCCGCGGGTGGTTAGAAACTGGCCGAGCTTTGTCTCTACCGTCGCGATTCGACGCGCAGCATCGGGGGATATCAAATAATCCGGAGCAAGTCTATGCTGTACCCACCCCAAGACCTGTGGGAGATCAGCTCGGAATTCCTCTACGGCAGTATTGCTAACCTTCGCGAGCTTCCAACACCGCGAATCCCAAGTGAGTGTTCGCTCCGCGAACGCCCGTTCAGCAGCGAGGTAGACGGCAGGAGCAGGCGTGTCAGCAAACACATACCCCGTCTGTTTGTTTACGCCGTATGCTTCTACCCACATACTGGAAGAGAACAGTTGGTCGACCTGCGTAACCCCGCCATCAGCATCGACCGCAGGGATTTCCAGCTTGTATGAAACACGCTCTGGATCCGGCCAAGTTACGTATACACCGGTCGGGTGACCTAATTCAGCGGCCAGTTCCCCAATTCGCACGCGTAAGGCTTCGCGTTCCTCTTCCTTTCCAGTCGACGTTGTTAGGAGGCGACGTACAATCACCTGGTTTGCTCTATCATCCTTAAGTCCGAGGCTGGTCGCGATTGTCCTAATAATTTCCGGTGGTTTCAACCAGAAACGTTGGGCAAAGGCAAACTGTCGGCGGGGGAGGTCACGATTGGCGACTCTTCGAAAAAGATGCTCTGCTTCGCTCAGGTGATGCGTTGTTTCTGGATCGAAACCATCTGCTGCAGTGATTGGTAGCCGAAAACGAAGAAAGTCCTCGTCGGGGTAGTTCAGCAGAAACACAGGGTCAGTAACATTGGGGAAAACTTTAGCCAGAGTCGTCAACGCGCGTCGGAGGAGCTCTTCCGCGGCTAACAGCTTATGGTGAAAATAGATCTTGTCGAACAGGAACACGCGTGTCGCCAGCAATTCTTCCAAAGCCCGAATGCCAGTGACATCTATCGCAAGCGATTCAACTTCTGCGCCGCCTGCCGTAGTCCGTGCAACGCGAAGTTTTGAAAGAAGGCGACCAACATCTAGCATCGCGGGTGTTCCGGCGGTTTTTGCATCCCGGGCGAGGTAATCAAGCTTGTCGCAGTCGACGCCACCATTTACCATCTGCGTGAGAAACGGAGGCCAAGCATCTGAATTAGATCCGGCGATAACAGCACCAATGAGTTCTATTCCGGCTTCCCGCGAAAGAGGTCTCTCCCCCTTATCTGTTGCGGGCACATCAATAAGTTCTCGAAGAACTTCCGAACTGATTATGAGTAGTGAAAGCACCTCGGAAGCAGACGGTCTCCTCCTATACAGCTTAGCAAAGCAATTTCTTGTGTAAACAATATCCGGATGAAATTGATAGAATTTCTCCGAGACGTGGCTGAAAGCGCAGTGTCCGATATCGTGGAGCAATGCCGCTAATCGTAGGCAATAGATATACGGTAGTTGCTCAAGTTGGGCAGGGCATCGCTTTGTCGCTTGCAGAGACCGGAGCATCCGATCCAATTGATGCAGCGCACCAAGTGAATGCTCAAATCGTGAATAGCCGATAGTGGGATATAAAAAGTGCGCAACACCCAATTGCGCCACATAGCGGAGCCGCTGTCCAATTGGACTATCTAAAATATACAGTTCGCCTGGACGGACCTCGATCGGCCCCCATACAAGATCTTGAAAGATCTTCGAGCTTTGGTAAGGGTTCTGAGGGTATTTACGTAAATATGGGCGGAGAACCTTCTCCGCCCAATCGTCTATCCGAGTGGCCAGAGGCGCGACGCCCCTGTCCTTACGAGCTGCCAGTAAGCTCATGAGGCGGATCCACTCTCACCATGATTCATGTATAAAACGCTTCTGAAATGCCTCAGCCGCTTCTGAAAACACCTGTCGATGTTCAGGAAATTCGCTGAGTAGCTCGTCTGTCTCAAATGGCGTAAGAGAGATCTGGATGCGCGAGTACGTTGGATTAGCATACTGAACTATACCCGCGGCCTCGCCCCTCACTAGAGCTTGGTCGAGTTCGTCGATACGGCCGGTGCTGCGGCTCGGGAAGTAGTGTGCGAAGTAAGGTCCCACCACTTCGTCAGCTTGCAGTCTGGCGAGCGCAGCCTTGAACGCTTCATGGACCGCCGTAGAGGCGCCAGCAATCTGGACCACACCACGATCGGCGAGGGCCGCGAGAAATGCGCCGAAGGCACGGTCTTCCCTCAACACCGTTTCGTGCTCCGAGGTTGCGATCATCAGTGCCTCCTGAACCTGGTAAACTATAGGGCCACATCCGAAATCCTGAAACCCCCCAGAGTTTCGCGCGGGGGTATGGTGATCTCAACATACTCACATTATATTTGCAATGCAAGTATTTCTGTCCCGCACAAATTGAGCGAATGGGACGTAGACCACTATCGAGCCTTACCGCTTTAGGTTGGCGGCTCCAAGATCGGATGCGGGCTCTCGGTTTAGAGGCCCCTGAAGTCGCGGCAGCGGCCGGTATTTCAGCAAGTACGCTGTACCGGATCATGCGTGCGGATCGGCGAGGTACGGCTGAGCCGCGGCTCGCGACCAAGCGAAGGCTGGCCTTGGCACTACGCACATCGATGGCGAGTTTGTTCGATGACCCACAGTTCGAGTTTGTCCATGAGCCACAACCTTCCCTTGAACCGACGTCCATCGAAGCGCTCGTTCTACACCATATGCGCTCAATTCCAGAGGAATTGCAACTAGACGCAACCCGGGCTGCCGCGTTGGCGTTAGTTGACGTTGTACTCAGCGTCTCGGGAAATAACCCCCCGATCGCAGATCAACTTGTAAGTGGGCTAACCGGCGTTCCATCTGAAGATCTGCTGTTGATTCTGCTTCATAGTCTCCCGGGCAAAATGCAGCGCGTGGGTGCGAAGGCTGCGATCAGTGCTATGTTGAAGGTGGAGCGGCTTGCCGGAGGTGAGCCCTCGAAAGCGGCGTACGCCTCGATTACTCGTACAAATTGGAGTGAGAAGAGAATCGCCCGTGACCGCCCTCCTCTCGCGGACTTACGACGATAAGGAGGTAACCCGTAGTCTCCTCACTCCGCCATCGCCAACAGCTCCGCGGTGTGGATCGACTTGCGTCCACCGCAAAAATCGGAGATCTGGTGGCGGCAGCTGAAGCCGGGGGCCACCACCAGGTCGTCCGCGGCGGTCTCGCGCACGGCGGGGAAGAGGACGCGCTCGCCGCACGCCTGCGAGACCTCGTAGTGCCCCTTCTCGTAGCCGAACGACCCCGCCATCCCGCAGCACCCCGAATCCAGCACGGTGAACTCCAGCCCCTCGACGCGGGACAGGACTTCCGTCGTGGGCCCCATCCCCACCAGCGCCTTCTGGTGGCAGTGGCCGTGGACGATCGCCTTGCGTTCCAGCCGCCCGGGGCGCCAGTCCGGGAGCGAGGCCAGGAACTCCTCGAACGTCACCGCCGCCGTCGCGAGCTGCTTCGCCCGCTCGTCGCGCACCAGGTCGGGGAGCTCGTCGCGCAGGGTGAGGATGCAGCTCGGCTCCACCCCCACGATCCAGGCGCCGCGCTCCACCTCCGGCAGCAGCGTCTCCAGCAGCTCGGTCTGCAGGTCGCGCGCGTGGTCCAGCAGCCCTTTCGACACCGCCGCGCGGCCGCAGCACACCTGCTTCTTCGGGAGGCGCACCTCGTAGCCGGCGTCCGTCAGCACCTTCGCGGCCGCGTGCAGCGGGCCGGGCTCGAAGAAGTTGTGGAAGGTGTCGTCGAACAGGATCACCGTCGCCCGGCCGCCCACGATCGAGCGCTTGCGTTTGGCGAAGGCGGGGCGGAAGGGCTGCTTCGCGAAGCCGGGCATCTGCCGGCGCGGGTCCATCCCGGTGGCGGCCTGCATGGCGCGCCCCATCAGCCGCTGCCCCAGGTTCGCCGCGCGCGGGGCGATGCTGGCCAGCTTCGCCAAGTCGTGCACGCGCCCGAAGAAGTGCGCCTTGCGGTCCGTCCCGTGCTCGCGGTGGTGCTGGGCCAGGAACTCGGCCTTGTAGCGCGCCATGTCGACCCCCACGGGACACTCGGTCTTGCACGCCTTGCAGGCGAGACAGAGGTCCAGCGCCTCCAGCACCTCGTGGCTCTTCATCCCCGGCAGCGAGCCGCGCATCGCCTCGCGCAGCGAGTTGGCGCGGCCGCGGGTGCTGTGCATCTCCTCCTGCGTGACCATGTAGCTGGGGCACATCGTCCCCGCGTCCAGCTTGCGGCAGACGGCCATCCCGTTGCACTTCTCCACCGCCACGTCCCACCCGCCCTCGGCGTAGTGGAAGAAGGTCTCGGCCGGCGGGGTGACGGCGTATTCCGCGTCGAAGCGCAGGTTGTCGCTCATGCGCTGGTACGGCGGGGTGATCTTGCCGCCGGGGTTCATCCGCCCGTTGGGATCGAACACCGCCTTCACCTTTCCGTGCAGCTCGATCAGCTCCGGGCCGAACATCTTGGGGAGGAACTCGCTGCGGGCCAGCCCGTCGCCGTGCTCGCCGCTGAGCGAGCCGCCGAACTCCACCACCAGGTCGGCGATGTCGTGGGCGATGCGCTGCATGCGGTCGCGGTCCTCGCCCAGCTTCAGGTTCAGGTCCACGCGGATGTGCAGGCACCCCTGCCCGGCGTGGCCGAAGAAGCCGGTGGTGGTGCCGTGCCGCTGCACGATCTCCTCGAAGCGCCGGGTGTAGGCGCCCAGCTTCTCGGGCGGGCACCCGGTGTCCTCCACGAACTCCTGCGGCTTGATGTCCTTGGACGGCGTGGTGAGGTAGAGCAGCCCCGTCGCCGCCTGCCGCAGCGCCCACGCCGCCGTCTGCTCGCGCTCGGTGAGGAACGCGCCGGCGGACGGGTTCCCCGGCAGCCGCGGCGCCCGTGCGGCGAAGTCCTCCGCCAGCCCCCGCACCTCGTCCGCCGAGTCGCCAGAAAACTCGCAGAAGAGCACGCCCAGCGCGTCGGGCGCCACCATCGCCGCCGTCTGGCGGAAGGAGAAGATCTCGCGCGCGCCCTGCAGCACGCGCGAGTCCACGATCTCCAGCGCCGTCAGCCCCGGCTCGGGGAGGATGGAGGGCACCGCGTCGAACGAGGTGAAGCGCTCGCGGAAGGAGAGGAGCACCAGCGACCGCGCCGGCGGCACCGGCACCAGCCCCACCTCGGCCTCCACGACGGTCGCCAGCGTCCCCTCCGAGCCCACGATCAGCCGCGCCAGGTTCAGCTCCTCGTCCTCGAGCATCGCGTCGAGGTTGTAGCCCGACACGCGGCGCGGGATCTTCGGATAACGGTCGAGGATGGAAGCGCGGTGCGGCTCCAGCAGCGCCATCACGCCGCGCGCCAGCTCGCCCTCGGCGCCGGGCGCACCGGCCAGCGCGTCGCGGCGCATGGCGGAGAAGTGCGCGCAGCGCCCGTCGGCCAGCACGCAGTCGAGCGAGTGGACGTGGTCGCCGGTCTTGCCGTAGACCAGGGAGCGCGCGCCGCACGAGTTGTTGCCGATCATCCCGCCCAGCGCGCACTGGCGGATGGTGGCCGGGTCGGGGCCGAACTGCAGCCCGAACGGCGCCAGCGCGCGGTTCAGCCGGTCGAGCCGCAGCCCCGGCTGCACGCGCGCGCGTCGCGCGTCGGGGTCGATGGAGAGCACCCGGTTCATCCGCTTGGTGAAGTCGAGCACCAGCGCGGCGCCCACCGTCTGCCCGGCCAGCGCCGTCCCGCCGCCACGGGGGAGGACGGGGACGCCGTGCTCGGCCGCGAGGGTCACGGCGGCCACCACGTCCTCGGCGTCTTCCGGAACCACCACGCCCACGGGGAGGAACTGGTAGAGCGAGGCGTCGGTGCTGTACAGCAGCCGCGAGTGCGCGTCGAAGCGGACCTCGCCCCGCACGCGCTGGCGCAGGGCGCGCTCCAGGCGCGCGGCGCGGGGGTCGGGCTGAACCACTGGGAGCATGCGGAGAAACGGCGCGGGTGGCCGCCGCCCGTGAAAGTTCGTGCGTTCCGCGGGCGGCGCGGCTACATTCGATTTCGGCGGGCCCGTTGGCGCCACGGGGGTGACGGCGGCGCTGAGCCATGCGTCAACATACCGGCGCCCGGGCGGGGGGCAATTCCCGCGCCCCACGGGGGAACCTGTAGGCCGCTGGGGGTAAGAATGCTTCGCAGGGCCGCGATTTCCGCAGTCCGTCCCCAAGTCGTTCCACTCTAAGGAGATCCACGCCCATGCACGTCTACATCCGCGAAGAGCCGGTCGAGCTCGTGATGCGCGAAGTGGACGCCGAGGGACTGGTGCCGACCGACGCGGAGCTGGTGCCCATGGCGTTCTACGTCGACGGCAACGAGCGTGCGTCCTTCCGCGCCATGCTCCCCTCGGACACCCTCACGCTGCTGCGCCAGACGCTGCGCGACCCGGTGCAGCTGGGGCTGCTGGCCGAGGAGCCGGAGGATCCCTCGGCCGAGGTGAAGGCCATGGTGGGCATCTCCATCCCCGTGCATTCGCTCCCCGACGGCATGGTGCCGGAGGAGATGGAGGACGAGGAGGACGACGAGCCCTGGAAGTCGAGCGCCAACTACGAGGGCTGGCGCGACGAGGGCTACGGCGACGAGGGCGGCGACGAGCGCACGGTGCTGCTGGCCTTCGCCCCGCTGGTGCGCATCAGCCGCCGCAAGCCGGACGACTTCGGCGAGGAGCTGGTGGATCTCCTCGAGAGCGCGATCTCTGGCGCGACGCTGCCCTCGCTTGAGGCGAGGGTGAACAAGATGCTTGGGCTCGACCTGTAGCACCGCTGACAGGTGCGCGAGTGCGGAAGTGCGCGAGTGCGCTTCCGGGCTCGCCTCGGGCTGAATCGACGAGATGAAGAACGCCCCCGCCGCGCTGCCGGCGGGGGCGTTTTTCGCGTGTCACCGGAAGCGAACGTGCTGCCGCGGCGCTGTGCCCTCTCCGGTCGCCTGAGGGCGCCCACCTCTCCCGTTCCGGGAGAGGTTGATCGGGCTGCGGTTGCGCGTTTGGCGACCATGGCGCGCCTGTCATTGCCCATCCGTCCCTGGCACACAGCAGCCGGACGACGAGCGACCCCCTGCAAGCCTCGCCGACCGTCCCTCCCCTGCAGTTCGGCCTGCAGTTCGGGGGAGGGACAGGCGAGGAACGAGCCAGGGAGAGGGCCCGCGGCGGTGGCGAGCCGCGTTGGTTGAGGTTGAGCCGCACATGACGCGCCTGTCCTGGCGTCATCCACCTGGCACGCAGCCAGTCGCGAGCAAGCCCCCGCAAGCCTCGCCGACCGTCCCTCCCCTGCAGTTCGGGGGAGGGACAGGCGAGGAACGAGCCAGGGCGGGGGGTAGTGGGAACGCCGCGTCCTGCATATTCTGACGGCTCCCCACCGATCACGGGCGTACGGGCGCACCATCCCTACCCAGGAGAGCTCCGTTGAAGCAGAAGATGACGTTCGCCGCGGTGTGCATCCTCGCCGCCTGCGCGCCGCAGCCGGCCGGGTCCGGCGCCCCCGCCGCGCCGGCGCCCTCCTCGGCCGCGCCGTCCCCTGGCGTGCCGTCCGCGGCGGCGAGCGAGAACCAGCGGCTGGACCAGCTCGCGGAGGCGTTGTTCGAGCGTTCGATGGCGCTGAACCCGGTGACGGCCACCTTCATCGGCGACGCGCGCTACAACCA
>DASQLJ010000532.1:0-5545 GCA_035630095.1 Longimicrobium sp. | reverse complement strand
GAGAACGTGCTGGGCGAGGTGGGGAAGGGCTACAAGACGGCCATCGAGACGCTGAACGAGGGCCGCATCGGCATCGGCGCGCAGATGATCGGGATCGGGCAGGGCGCGCTGGACGCCACCGTGAAGTACGTGCAGGAGCGCGAGCAGTTCGGCAAGCGCATCGGCGACTTCCAGGGCGTGCAGTTCCAGATCGCGCAGATGGCGGTGGAGCTCGAGGCCTCGCGGCTGATGGTGTACAACGCCGCCCGCCTCAAGGACGCGGGCCGGCCGTTCCTGCAGGAGGCGGCGATGGGCAAGCTGTTCAGCAGCCAGGTGGCGCAGCGCATCGCGTCCACGGCCATCGACCTCTTCGGCGGCTACGGCTTCACCCGCGAGTACCCGGTGGAGAAGTTCTACCGCGACAGCAAGATCGGCACGATCTACGAGGGCACCAGCAACATGCAGCTCCAGACCATCGCCAAGAACCTGATGAAGTAGTCCGGCGCGATCGTCCCTCGCGAGACGCTCCATCGACAACGCCCCGGCAGCCTCCACGGCTGCCGGGGCGTGCTGCATCCGGCCTTCCCCGTCACCCCTGGCTGCCTCGACCCTGCTGAATCGGATTGCCGGACCTGCGTTGCGTCCGAGGGATATCAAAATGGCACGCATCGCCCTTTACTTTTGGGACAAAAATCATGAGTGTTGCGATTGAGGGGCCTCTCCTGTGTTTCCACCGGCTGGGGCGGCCCACCACCGGCACCCATGAAAAGCCATGAAAGCGCGCCTGTTCCGTATCGCCGTCCTCACGCCCCTGGCGATCATGGCCGCGGCGCAGGCATGCGGCGACCGCACTCCCACGGCCAGCGCACCCGCGCCGCTGCCTGCGGCCCGGGCGCTCACCCGGCTGGAATGCACGGTACGGATGGACGCTCGCACGCTCGCCTGCACGGGAGCGGGCGGTGCCGGCGCGGCACGCGGCAACCTGATCGTGGGGTCGCCGTTCGTGGCGCTGAGCACGACGGACGTGGGCTACGACAGCGCGGCTTCGATCCTCTCCGCCAACGTGCGGCTGCAGAACCTGATGCCGCAGCCGATGGGGACCGCCGACGGCGTGAACGCGGACTCGGCGGGGACCACGGTCTTCTTCCACACCGGCCCCACGGTGAGCGCCGGCGCCGGCGAGGTCTCGGTGGCCAATCCGGACCTGATCGACGTATTCACCGCCAGCGGGCAGCCGGCGTTCCGCTACGCCGGCATCATCGCCCCCACCGCCACCAGCGCGCCCAGGCTCTGGCGGTTCGACGTGCCGCTCACCGTGCAGAGCTTCGTCTTCACCCTCCTGGTTTCCACGCGCCTTCCCAACGAGGCGGGGCGTATCGACATCTCGCCCACGAACCCGGTGGTGGCGCCCGGAGCGACACGATCGCTCACCGCCACCAGCTACACCGCCACCGGCACGCAGCGCAGCGAAACCGTCGCCTAGTCGTCGTCCGACACCACGCGGGCGAAGGTGAGCAGCTCCGGCGTGGTGACGGGGGTGGCGGTGGGCACCGCCACCATCACCGCCGCCGCCGGCCCACGCAGCGGGCAGGTGACGGTGGCCGTGGCGGTTCCCGGCGCGCCGGCCGCGCTGGTGCCGGTCGGACCCACGGAGCTCAGCGCGAACGTCGGGGCGACGCTTCCGAGTGCCGTGCGCGTGCTGGACGGCTTCGGCAATCCCGTCGCCGGCACGGTGGTCCAGTGGAGCACGCAAGCCGGGATCGGCCAGGCAGACCCGGCGAGCAGCACCACGGACAGCACGGGAACCGCGCGGACGGCATGGACCCTGGGAACCCGGCTGGCCCACATGGACACCCTGAAAGCCGATGCGGGAACGCTCCACGCCCGCTTCGGCGCGCTCACCACGCTGGGCGCGTTCAATCTGCAACCGCTCAGCAGCACGGAGATCAACACTCTTGTCGGGCGCCCAGCGATCATGACCGTGCGAGCGACACTCCCGGACGGCAGGCCAATCGAGGGGCTGATCGTGAATTGGACACGGGTCGAGGACTACTGGTGGGCGGGTGAGCTGGTTGCGTTCAGCGAGGCGACCGACGACAGCGGCGAAGCGTCCGCCGGTTTGTATTCGGAGGAACCATTGCGTGACACGGTCGTGGTCGCGGGGGGCGGGCAAACCATCCGGTTCAGCGTCCGCATCGACGCCGAGCCTGTCGGGACGCTGCGGACATCTGTGCCGCTCACGCAAACGAGCAGGCAATTCGAGGACTATGGGGTCATCATGGAGTTGGAGGCGTGCGTCCGCGACTCGTACGGCAACTCACTGGGCCCCTCACAAATCACGTGGACGAGCACGGCCAACCTGGTGGATGTTACCCCCGGTCATTTCCCCGGCTCACCCTCACCCCCGCCGTGCTCGATGATGGAAATGTGGTCTTCCACTCCGGGCGTTTTTACCGCCACGGCAACCTACCAAAACCAGTCGTTGACCTTTACGTTGACCGTACTGCCCCCCGAGGAAGTGCCCTGACGGCCGAGCAAGGCGGCAGGCCGTCACGCGAATCACGAGAGTCTTCGCGTCCCGTCCGGCGCCGGGATCTCCAGAGCACCTGCTGGCGACTCCAGCGTCGCTCCCGAAGCGCGCTGTCGGGGTCACGCGCGGCCCGCCGTCGGACACCATGTACACGTTCTGACGGGCCACCGGCCACTGGCTGAGCGGCTGCCTTGACGCAGACCCGAGGGGGCGATTATGCTGCGAGCCCCGCCTTCCGTACGCCGCCACTTAGTGGGCGCGGAGGCGCGCCACGCCTCCCGTCCGCCGATCACGCGGACGCGGCTCATGCGCCCGCCCCTGACACGGGGAATCGACGATGCAGAAGGTGCGGCTGGCGCTGGACGAGCTCGCGGTGCAGTCGTTCGCCACCACCGGCGGCGCGGCGGCGGCGCGCGGCACCGTGAACGGGCGCGACAGCACCGACCCCGTGGCCTGCCCTACCTGCGACAACGCGTGGGACACCTGCTGGGACAGCTGCAACGCGGCCACCTGCGGCGTGAGCTGCGGCGGCACCTGCGACTGTTACTCCGACGTGTGCGGAGGCTCCGAGTCGTTCCTGGCCTCCAACTGCCAGTGAGATGAACACCCGGCGGCCGGCGAGAGAACTCGCCGGCCGCCGCATCGTGCGGACGCGGCGACGCGCCCGCGTACCCGCCCCCCCCCAGCCGGAGACTCCCATGGAGAAGGTGCGCCTCAGCCTGGACGAGCTGGAAGTACAGTCGTTCGCCACGACGCGCGAGACAGTGGGCGCACGCGGCACCGTGCGCGCCCACGACGCCCCCACCGACCAGGTCGAATGCCCCACGGCCGACGTCGCCTGGGACACCTGCTGGGCATCGTGCGGCGACAGCAACTGCTGCGGCGGGTCGGGGTGGAGCTGCGACAACAGCTGCGACTGCTACTCGGGCGGGTGCGGCGGCTCGCCGTCGTTCCTGGCCACCAACTGCTGGAGCTACGGGTACTGCTGAGCCCACGTCTCGGCGGCGGGCGGACCCGGTGTCCGCCCGCCGCGCCACGGCGCGGACGCGCTCGCGTCCCGCCGACCATCTCCCCACACGCGGTGACCCATGGAAAAAGTACGTCTCAGCCTGGACGAGCTGGAGATCCAGTCGTTCTCCACCGCCACGCCCGAGGCCGAGCAGCGCGGCACGGTGCAAGGCCACGACGAGCCGACCGACTACATCGAATGCCCCACGGGGCCGAATGACTGGCAGAACACCTGCGCGCAGACCTGCAACGCCACCTGCTACTGCGGCACCTGGGGCTGGACGATCAGCCGCTGCTGGTGAATCGGCGGCCGGGCGGGTCCGTCCCGCCCGGCCTCGTCTCCCAACCCCGTCCCATCTCGCCCATCCGCTCGTGACATCTCCCCCATTAATGGCCGGCGCACCCCTCCCGTTCCCCACCGAAGCGGAGCTGCTGGCGGCCTCCGGCTACCCGTACCTGCCGGTGCGGGTGCGCCACCGCGCGCCGTTGGCCTGGCACCCGCTGCGCGACGGCGAGGAAGCCGCGCGCTACACCTACGTGGCCGCCGACGGCACGCCGCGCTTCGAGTGCATCCGCTTCCACCTCCGCGCCGGCCACCCTGCGGCGCCCGACAAGGCGTTCCTCTCGCGCCGGGTGGAGGCGGGCGGCGGCGCGGCCTGGGGGCTGGACGACGTGGAGCTCGTGCCGTACCGGCTCGACCGCGTGCGGGCGGCGGTGGCGGCCGGCGAGCGCATCTACGTGGTGGAGGGAGAGAAGGACGTGCATGCGCTGGAGGCGGTGGGGCTCACCGCCTCCTGCAACCCGCTCGGCGCGCTGCAGTGGATCCCGCCGCAGGCCGAGGCGCTGCGCGGCGCCGACGTGGTGGTGATCCCCGACAACGACCGCGCGGGGATGGTGCACTCGGCGCGGGTGATGGCCACGCTGCGCGGCGTCGCCCGCACGGCCGCGCTCCTGCGCCTCCCCGGCGCCGCGGCGGGGGAGGACGTGGGCGACTGGCTCGCCCACGGCGGCACCGCCGCGGAGCTTGCGCAACTGGGCGACGCCGCCCCGCGCGATCCGTCGCCCGCGGAGCTGGCGTCGCTGCTCGGCCTGCCGCCCGAGATCGACCCGCTCGCGTCCGGCGCCGCCGAGGTGAGGGCGCTGCTGGTGGGTCCGCCATCCGCCGCGCCGACCGTGCACCCCGGCTTCCGCCGCACGGCCGAGGCGTTCGCGCGGCTGCGGATCGACCTTCGTCCCTCCCCTGACCCCGTGGCGCCGGGCGCCGCCCTCACCGATCGGCACCCCACCTACCGCGCCGTGACCCGCGTGCTGCGCGATGCGCCGCCGGCCGCCGCGCCGCTGCTGGACGACGCCTCGCTGCTGGACCGCTCGGCGTACGAGCTGGGGCTGTTCGCCGCCCTGCTCCGGGCCGCGGAGGAGGAGCGTGGCGCCGATTCCGCCGGACCCGCCGACCCCGACGGCCCGTTCGCGACCGCGCCCTCCGTGCGCGTCGTTCGCACGCGGTACGATTGGGAGGGATTCGTGGGCGACCCGGCCCTGGCGGCGCCGGCCGAAGCGGGCGCCGCGTACCTGCTGCACCTTGCCGCGGAGGGCCTGCTGCAGATGCGGCGGCTGCATCCCATCCCCGCGATCCTGCTGGAGGCGTGCGCCCGCCCCTGCTCGCGGGCGGACGCCGTGGCGGCGGTGCTGGAGCGCGTGGACGCCGATCCCGCCCGGCTCACCGCGCTGGCGCACGCGCAGATCGACGAGCTGCGCGCCTCCGGCTTCCTCCGCCCCGCCCCGCCCAGCATGGACGAGACGGTGGACGAGATGCTGCGCCTGCTGCCGGCCGTGGAGCCGCCGCGGGTGGGCGCGCGCGGCGTGGTGGGGATGCTGGCCCGCGCCTCGGGCGCCGTGGGCGAATACCTGGCCGCGGCCGCCGAGGCGGGTGAAGACGCGCCCTACCCGCGGTACCTGCTGGACGTGTCGGTGAACGTGCTGCAGGAGGTGCTGGGCCGGGCGCGCGTGCGCGACGCCTTCGCCGACGAG
>DASQLJ010000531.1:0-8658 GCA_035630095.1 Longimicrobium sp. | reverse complement strand
TGTACGTGGGGAAGGCCAAGTCGCTGCGCTCGCGGGTGCGCAGCTACTTCGCGGGCGGGGCGCAGCACGGCATCAAGACGCAGGAGCTGGTGCGGCGGGTGGCCGACGTGGACACCATCGTGGTGAGCAGCGAGGCCGAGGCGCTGATCCTCGAGAACAACCTGATCAAGGAGAACAAGCCCCGCTTCAACATCAGCCTCAAGGACGACAAGACCTACCCGTACATCAAGGTCACCGTCCACGAGCGCTTCCCCCGGGTGTGGGTCACGCGCCGGCTGGTGAAGGACGGGAGCCGCTACTTCGGGCCGTACACCGACGTGCGCCGCATGCGGCAGTCGCTGGAGCTGGTGAAGAAGCTCTACACCGTGCGCTCGTGCCAGTACAACCTCCCCGACGACCTGCCGGCGCGGCCGTGCCTGGACTACCACATCGGCCGCTGCAAGGCGCCGTGCGTGGCGCTGCAGAGCGAGGCCGAGTACCGGGGGATGGTGGACGAGATCCTGGAGGTGCTGGGCGGGCACACGCGCCTGGTGGCGAACCGCCTCAAGGCCGAGATGCAGGTGGCGGCCGGGGAGATGAACTTCGAGCGCGCCGCCGAGCTGCGCGACGCCATCGGCCAGCTCGACTCGCTGGAGCGCCGGCAACGCGTGGTGGACGTGAGCGGCAGTGACCGCGACGTCGTCGGCTTCGCGCACGACGGCGCCGAGGCGTGCGGCGTGGTGCTGCTGATCCGCGAGGGGAAGCTGCTGGGCCGCGAGGTCAGCTTCCTCTCCAATGCGGCGGACGAGAGCGACGAGAGCGCGTTCAACGCCTTCGTCACCCGCCACTACACCGACCGCGCCATCCGCGACGACGGCTCGATCCCCCCCGAGGTGTTCGTCCCCGAGGACTTCGAGGACCGCGGCATCCTGCAGGACATCCTGCGCGAGCACGCGCGCCGTGCCGTGCGGGTGCACGTGCCGCAGCGCGGCGAGAAGGTGCAGCTCGTTGAGCTGGCCGGGCAGAACGCGCGGCACCTGCTGGAGGAGCGGCGGATGGTGGCGCAGGCCGCCGCCAGCCGCGCGCCGGACGCGCTGTACGAGCTGCAGGAGGTGCTGGAGCTGGAGAGCGTGCCGCGCACCATCCTCTGCTTCGACATCTCGCACACGCAGGGGAGCGAGGTGGTCGCGTCGGGCGTCTTCTTCGAGAACGGCGAGCCGAACAAGGGCGAGTACAAGAAGTTCAAGATCCGCGGCGAGTGGGGGAACGACGACTTCGCCAGCATGCACGAGGTGGTGACGCGCTGGTTCACCCGCCGCGTGACGGAGCAGAAGCCGCTCCCCGACCTGGTGGTGATCGACGGCGGCAAGGGCCAGCTTAGCGCCGCGCTCAAGGCGATGGAGGCGGTGGGCCTGCCGCAGCAGCCGATGATCAGCCTGGCCAAGCGCGAGGAGGAGGTCTTCGTCCCCGGCCGGCCGGACTCGATCCGCCTGCCGCGCCGCAGCCCGGCGCTGCGCCTGCTGCAGCGCGTGCGCGACGAGGCGCACCGCTTCGCCATCGGCTACAACCGCAAGCTGCGGACGAAGCGCACCATCCGCTCCGAGCTCTCCACCATCCCCGGCGTGGGCCCCGCGCGGCAGCGGGCGCTCCTCGAGCGCTTCGGCTCCATGCGCGCCGTCGCCGCCGCCAGCGAGGCCGAGATCGCCGCGCTCCCCGGCTTCGGCCGCTCCGTCGCGCGCAAGGTGAAGGAGGCGCTGGACGGCGGCGGCGCGCCCCAGGCGGCGTAATCGACCGATCCGGGATCGCCAGGGTGTCACACGGAGGCACAGAGACACAGAGGAACCACTCCTTCCTCCGTGTCTCTGTGCCTCTGTGTGAAAACGTTGTTTAGCAGTTCGTGGCGGACACGCTCCTGTCGAAGACGGGATGTCCACTCGGATCCGGCGGTGGTTGTGCCACTGCGGATCGGGTAGCTTTCGGTCACCCCGCCTCACGCTTCCGATGGGTGGTGACCGATGGACGTTCTGCCGAGCAGTGAGAATGTGTTCGCCGATCTTGGGCTTCCGAATGCGCCGGAGCTCCTGGCGAAAGCCGACCTGGCCATCGAGATCGGGCGGATGCTGGACGAGCGCCGGCTTTCGCAGGCGGAGGCGGCGCGGCTGCTGCGGACGTCGCAGCCACGCATTTCCGACCTCCGCCGCGGGAAGCTGGAGGGCTTCACGCTCGACCGGCTGGTGCGCTTCCTCAACGCGCTCGACCAGGACGTGGAGATGCGCGTGCGCCCCAGGGAGCGCGCGGCCGCCCGCCTGATCTTCGCCCGCTAGCCCGCGCCGACGATTCTTCACGTGGAACGACCGGAGGGTGAGGCGGCGCGGGTGCACGTCCGCCTTCCAACGCTTTCCGCCGATCAAGTCGGTCTTCACCGCACCCAGGTGGCGCCAGAAAAAGATGTAGGAAATTCGCTCCTTTCATCCTAATTTATAATCAAGCGGCCGGGGTTCGGCCATGGCTCGGCGATCCTTCGTCTCGGGGGGAACCGGATGCACAGGTTGAGGCTGGTTCTCGACCGGCTCGCCGTCGAATCGTTCGACACGCGTGCGGCCGGCGCGACGCGCGAGGCACGGGTGGCGTTTTCCACCGACAGGATCACGTTCGCGCAAAGCTGCCGCTCGTGTGACGCAAGCTGTGTCATCTGCGCGTACAGCGGTCAGGCCACGTGCGGCAACAGTTGCGACGACCCGTCGTGCGTCACCTGGTGTGACACCTGTGCCCAGTACGCGTCGTGCGTCGGGATCTGCGCCTGAAGCCGGGCAACCGCCGCCGACACTCGATCGCCAACATGAAGACCCGTCGCCGATCGCGGTGACGGGCCTTTGCGTTGCGCGTGGTGGCTATTGACCACCGTCTGAAGGCGTATTCGTCACTATCGAAACCGCCTGGCCGTCGGGTTGCGAATCAATTTAGTCCGGTATAGTATCTGTTCCTCAAGTCTCAACCACTCCAGAGGAGCAGACGATGAAGAAGCTCAGGCTCGACCTCGACGGGCTGGCCGTGACCTCGTTCGACACGGACGCGGTGACGGAGAAGCCCGGCACCGTGCAGGGCCACCTCGTGCCGACCAACCCCTGGTGCGCCGCGAACAGCTACAGGAGCTACTGCCCGGACAGCCTCTGCACCTGTCCGCCGCCCTGGGATTGAGGCGGACTGCCCCGCTGAAATGCCGCGCCCGGTGGGATTCGATCCCGCCGGGCGCGGTTTCGTTGGGCGTGGGTCACCGGCCAACCAGAGCGCGTCGTGCTTCTCGCAATGCCGCCGCATGGCATCGGCCACGGGCACCCGCCGGATTGCGGCGACAGACGGCCGTCATCGCGTTCGCTCAGGCGGGGGGTGGCGTGCGATGGTCGTTTTGGCCGCTCCCGTTTCGGCCGCGGATCATTTGGACGCCGTCAGCCAGGAGACGAGATCCGACCAGGCAGACCCCCAGTACGATCGCGCCGATCTGCAGGGCGCCAATCCCCGGCCTGATTCCCCACCCGATCCTTTCCGCCAGCGAGCCCACCAGGACGAGCAGGGTTCCTCCGACGATGCACAGCCAGCGCGATACGGCACGATCGAGTTTGACCGTCGATGCCGTCCGCGCCGCAAGCTGCGCCAGCGGGTTCGGCTCAGGCCTCGCCTGGCCCATCCGGGCAGACAGCAGCAACGTCGAAACCAGCAGAAGCACGCAGAGGAGCGCCGTGGCGGCGAAGTCGGCCGACCAGTGTGTCGTTCTGCCGATCTGGACCAGCGCCAGGAGCGGGAAGAGAAACGCTCCCATCATGAGCAAGCTGCCGAGGACACTGGACACCACGTACGTCGGCCCCGAAATGGCCGGTGCCATGATCCCGTGGAAATGCGCCATCGAGGGGTACCGCAGGAACCACTCGTCGGATTCCGATCCGCCTGCCCTGGTCAGATGCTCCTCCAGCCTGTCGCGGAGCAATATCTCCGTGAACAGCAGCGTGTAATGCTGGTACAGCGCGGCGCACGCCAGGACCAGGAGCACCTCCCCGGCCGAGCTCCGCGGCAGGTCGACACCGAGCGCCTCGATCTTTACCTCGGGCGATACCGGCCCGAACAGGACGAGCCCGCTGACTGCATACAGCGCGACGAACAGCAGAACCGATCGGGATGCGGCCGCTCCGGCATCGTAGAGCGCCGTGGTCGTTCTTTCGATGTAGAACTTGTCGAGATCGCCCAAGGGCTTGCACATGATCGCCTCGGTCCGTGGAGTGTTTCCCTGCGAAAGAAGGTTGCATTCGTATGACAACGGGCCTGAATCCCGGATAAAACATCCAGATCCACGCATCGATCATCAAGGATTCCGAGGTGTCGCCGGCCTCGCGTCCCGCCTTGCCAATCCGCCCATCCTCCGCCAAACTACCGGCTTACGCTGAACCAACCCCGGCGCGCGCGAACCCGCGCCCGGGCACCCGTGCAAACCGAGCCGGAAGCCGACCGCTGTTCGAGTTCGAGGTCCAGGCCACCGACGGCCCCGCGCGCGCCGGCGTGCTCGACCTGCCGCACGGCCAGGTCCGCACGCCGGTGTTCATGCCCGTGGGCACGCAGGCCACGGTCAAGACGCTCACCCCCGAAGAGGTGGAGGGGCTGGGGGCCCAGATCATCCTGGGCAACACCTACCACCTCTACCTGCGCCCGGGGCACGACGTGGTGCGGCAGATGGGCGGGCTGCACGGCTTCGGGGGATGGAAGAAGCCGATGCTGACCGACTCGGGCGGCTTCCAGGTGTTCTCGCTCAGCGACATCAGCACCATCGGCGAGGACGGGGTGGAGTTCCAGAGCCACATCGACGGCTCGCGCCACCTGTTCACCCCCGAGCGGGTGATGGGGATCGAGCGGGCGCTGGGGGCCGACATCATCATGGCCTTCGACCAGTGCCCGCCGGGGCAGAGCAGCCGCGAACTCGCCACCGAGGCGTACGAGCGCACGCTGCGCTGGCTGGCCCGCTGCCGCACCGCCTTCGACCGCATCGTCGCCGAAGACGGCGACGCGCCGCGGCAGACGCTGTTCCCGATCGTGCAGGGCGGCATCCACGCCGATCTTCGCGTCGCATCCGCCCGCGGCACGCTGGCGAGCGGCGACTGGCACGGGATCGCCATCGGCGGGCTCAGCGTGGGCGAGCCCAAGCCGCTGATGCACGAGATGCTCGACGCCGTGCGCCCCGAGCTCCCCGACCGGCTTCCGCGCTACCTGATGGGCGTGGGCTACCCGGACGACCTGCTGGAGGCGATCGGGCGCGGGATCGACATGTTCGACTGCGTGGCGCCCACGCGTAACGGGCGCAACGGCGCGGTGTGGATCACCGCCGAGGGGCAGGTGAACATCAAGCAGCGCCGCTTCCTGACCGACGCGGGGCCGCTGGACCCGGAGTGCGGCTGCTACACCTGCCGCACCTACACCCGCGCCTACCTGCGGCACCTGTTCGTCGCCGGCGAGGGGCTGAGCATGCGCCTGCTGTCGATCCACAACCTGCACTTCCTGGTGAACCTGGCGAACCAGGCGCGCGAGCACATCATCACCGGCGACTACGCCGGCTGGAGCCGCGCCTGGATCGAGCGGTTCGCCGCCGGAAAAGCCGCGGCGGGGAAGTCGTAGCGTCGAGCGGAAGTCGTCGAGGGCCGAACGAACTCAGGCCGGCGGCACTGAGCCTGTCGACCGAGCGTACGAGCGAAGCGAGCAAGTCCCTCCCCCGTGCGGTTACGCGTGCGGTTACGGGGGAGGGACAGGCGAGGAACGAGCCAGGGAGAGGGCCCGCGGGGCCTGCCATCCATCAACCGAAACACCGAACACCGGAGACCGACATACATGAACACCGCACTGATGATGCTGGCCCAGGCGCAGGGCGCGAGCTCGCTGGCCACGCTGGTGATGCCGCTGGCGATCCTGGCCGTCTTCTACTTCATCCTCGTCGTGCCGCAGCGGCGCCAGCTCAAGGCGCACCAGGCGCTGGTCGCCGCGCTGCAGAAGGGCGACCAGGTGGTCACCGCCGGCGGCCTGATGGGCGAGATCACCGCGGTCAAGGACGACTCGGTGCAGGTGCGCACCGGCACCGCCACGGTGGTGGTCGACCGCAGCCGCATCGTGAAGCGCACCACGGCCGGCGGCGAAACCACGTCCAGCGAGCGGAAGTAGGGCCATGCCGCTGTTGAAGATCGAGCTGCTGGGCTCGGACGTGCTGCGCCGCCACGCCGACCCCGTGGAGGCGCCGGGCCCCGAGTTCGACACCCTGATCGCCGACATGTTCGAGACCATGTACGACGCGCGGGGGATCGGGCTGGCCGCGCCGCAGGTGGGCATCTCGCGGCGCCTGATCGTGATCGACGTGAACGACGAGGGCGGCAAGGAGCTGGGGCCGTACGTCCTCTTCAACCCGCGCGTGCTGGAGCTCGGGACCGAGACCGACAAGGCCGAGGAGGGGTGCCTGAGCATCCCCGGCGTCACCGGCGTGGTGGAGCGGCCCTGGCGCGTGGTGGTGGAGGGGCTGGACCGCCGCGGCCAGCCCGTGCGCATCGAGGCCGAGGACATGCTCGCGCGCTGCCTGCAGCACGAGATCGACCACCTCGATGGCGTGCTGTTCATCGACCGGCTGTCGCCGCTCAAGCGGAACATGGTGCTGCGCAAGTACCGGAAGCAGGCCACGTGAAAGTGATCTTCTGGGGCACGCCGGCGTTCTCGCTCCCCGCGCTCCGCGCGCTGGGCGACGAGGGGCACGACCTGATGGCCGTGGTCACCCAGCCCGACCGCCCCGCCGGCCGCGGCCGCGAGGTCACCCCGTCGCCGGTGAAGCTGGAGGCGCTCAGCGAGGGGCTCCCCGTGCTGCAGCCCGAGAAGGCGCGCGGCGACGACTTCGTGGCGGAGCTGCGCGCGTTCGACGCCGACATCTCCGTCGTCGTGGCCTACGGGCAGATCCTGAAGCCCGAGGTGCTGGCGGTGCCCCGGCTGGGCTCGGTGAACATCCACGGCTCGCTGCTCCCGGAGCTGCGCGGCGCGGCCCCGGTGCAGTGGGCGATCATCCGCGGGCTGGAGCAGACCGGCGTCACCATCATGCAGATGGACGCCGGGCTCGACTCGGGCCCCACGCTGCTGCGCGTGGAGGAGCCGATCGTCGCCGACGAGTCCGCGAGCGAGCTCGCTGGCCGCCTGGCCGAGATCGGCGCCGAGGCGCTGATCGAGGCGCTGGCGCTGCTGGAGGCCGGCCAGCTCGTGCGCGAGGACCAGGACCACGCGCGCGCCACCTACGCGCCCAAGCTCGACAGGGAAACCGCGAGGCTCGACTGGTCGCTCCCCGCGGTGGACGTGTCGCGCTGGATGCGCGGGCTGGACGACGTCCCGGGCGCGTGGAGCCCGCTGGGGGCGCGCGGCCCGGTCAAGCTCTTCCGTCCGAGGCTGGATGACCGCGGCGGCGAGCCCGGCACCGTCCTCGACGCCGGCGAGAGCGGCGTGCTGATCGCCTGCGGCCAGGGCTCCGTCCGCGTGTCGGAGGTGCAGCCGCAGGGGAAGCGGCGCATGCCGGCCGGCGAGTGGGTGCGCGGTCGTGGCGTGGCCGTCGGCGACCGGTTTGGGGTCGAAGGCTGAGAGCGGGGGATCGCCTGGCCTCCTCCCGCGACTCGTCTCCCGAACCACGTCGACGGCGGGTTGGGGATGATGACGAAGGACGAGGAATCTGCCGACGACCTGCGGTTGGGACGATCGGAGGCTCGCGATGATACCGCCGCTTCACGCGGTCACCGACGACGCCGTGGTCGCGCGGGCGGACTTCGTGGAGCGGGCGGGCGCGGTTCTGGCGGCCGGCGGGGCGAGCGTGGCGCTGCACCTGCGCGCCCCCTCCGCCTCGGGGCGGCGGCTGCACGAGTTGGCGGTTCGGTTGATGGAGATCGCGCGCGCCACCGGGTCGTGGCTCATCCTCAACGACCGCGTGGACGTGGCGCTCGCCGCCGGCGCGCACGGCGTCCAGCTCGGCCGCCGCGGCCTCACCGCCGCGGACGCGCGCGCGATCGTGGGCGAGGCGACGCGCATCGGCGCCTCCGTTCACGCGGCGGACGAGGCGCGCGAGGCGGCGGAGGGCGGCGCGGACTGGCTCGTCGCGGGGGCGATCCACGCGACCGCCTCGCACCCGGGCCAGCCGGGCGCCGGCCCCGGGCTAATCGAGGCGACGGCCGCGCTCGGACCGCCGGTGATCGCGATCGGCGGGATCACGCCGGAGCGGGTGCGCGACGTGCACGGCGCGGGTGCGGCCGGCATCGCGGCGATCCGCGGCATCTGGGACCAGCCGTCGCCGGCATCGGCGGCGCGAGCATACATCGAGGCATGGCAGAACTGCAGATCGCGGCCGAGGTGACCATCCGCGTGAACGGCGACGAGCGCGGCGTGCCGGCGGGGCTGAACGTGGCCGCGCTGCTGGAGCACCTGGGCCTGCACCCGAAGATGGTGGTGGTGGAGCGCAACGGCGTCATCCTCCGCCGCGAAGTGCTGGCGGACGCCCCCGTCGAGCCCGGCGACACCTTCGAGCTCGTCCACTTCGTCGGCGGCGGCTGAGCCGCCGCGCGGCCGGAAGGATCGACGCGAGCGCAGCCGGGCAGTTCGCTCCCCCTCCCCCGCGGAGCGCGGGGGAGGGGGCCG
>DASQLJ010000530.1:0-40667 GCA_035630095.1 Longimicrobium sp. | reverse complement strand
TGGCGCCGCCGAGTGGGGCGCGCACGCGCGGCGCATCTACTTCACGCTGCTGGGCAGGGACCGTCCGGCGTTCCTGCGCCTGGACATCTACCAGATCGGGAGCACCTGGCGCGTGTTGAACGTGACCATCCACACCGACCCCGCGCAGGTGTTCACCACCGAGATGCTGTCGCCGCGCTCGAACTGAACCGGTTGCTCCCGAACGCTCGGCGCGCGCCGGGAGCGATCCCGATCCCGCGCGATCAATGGACCCCGATACGACGAAAGCCCGGCGCCGCTCCTCCGCGGCGCCGGGCTCTCTCGTGCGTCAGACGTGGCTCAGGAGCCCGCGTCCGGCGGGCCGAGCTTGCGGATGACGTCCTGCGCGGCCTGTTCGCCGGAGCGGACGGCGCCTTCCATCAGGCCGTGCATCAGCGTGGCCCGCTCGGTTCCGGCCCAGTGGACGCGCCGGAAGGGCTCGTGCAGCGCGTGTCCGTAGGAGGTGAGCACGCCCGGCGGGAAGTGCGAGATCATCCCGCCCAGCGACCACCGCTCGGCCGACCAGTCGGTCTCGCAGTAGTCCAGCGGCCGCGCCGCCGCGGGGTCGTCGAAGCGGGCGGCGAGCTCGCCCAGCCACACCTGCCTGCGCCGCTCGGGGTCCATCGCGGCCAGCTCGGCGGCGTGCGGGCCCACGGCGTAGCTGCTGAGCACGCCGCGCGGCGGCATCTCCCACGCGGTGGGCGAGGGCGGCGACTGGTCGATGCTGGCGAGCACCGGCGACTGCGGCGCCACGGTCTGGCCGGACATCCCCTTGCGGCGCCAGAACGGCGTCTCGTACTGGGTGATGACGCGGAAGATCGCGCCGGCCGGCATCTGCCGCATGAGCTGGCTGTGCGCGTCGGGGAGCACGGGGTCGTACTCGATCTGCCCCGCGAGGACCGGCGGCGCCGTGACGATCGCGTAGCCGGCGCGCACCGTGACGGCGTCGCCGCTCACCTCCACGCCGCCGTCGCTCTGCGAGATGCGCCGCACCGGACACGACGTGTGCAGCGCATCGCCCAGCTCCACCCCCAGCCGCCGCGCCACCTCGGGAGATCCCCCGCCGTCGATCAGGTGTGTCTCGGTGATCGTCGCGTCGAGGTAGTAGCCGAAGCCGTCCCTGCCGCCGCTCCTGGCCAGCACCATGCTGCCCAGCAGCGATACCGTCGACAGATCGGTGGAGAACGCCAGCCCCAGCCCCGCGCGCAGCATGTGCCGCGCGTTCTCCGACGGCACCGCGCACGACGAGATCCACGCGCCGAGCGTCTGCGCGTCCAGGTCGCGCGCGCCCGGCGCCTCCCACGGCCGGCCGGGCGGCACCGTGTCGGCGATCCACCCGAGCTGCGCCAACGCCCCGCCGAGCGTGAGCTGCCCCCACAGGCCGATGTCGGGGAGGAGCCCCTCGAACCGCGAGTTCCGGCCGTCCAGGCGCAGGACGACGCCGCCCTCGTCGTACTGCGGGTAGACGCCGAGCCCCACCTTGCCCACCAGGTCGAACATCCGGCTCTGGTCGCGCCCCAGCCAGGTTCCGCCCACCGAGACCTGGGAGCCGTCGCGGAGCGTCTTGTCCCACACGCGGCCGCCCACCCGGTCGCGCGCCTCCAGCACCACCACGCTCCTCCCCTGCCCACGCAGGTAGCGCGCGGCGGCGAGCCCGGCGAACCCGGCCCCCACCACGCAAACGTCGGCTTCGCGCTGTTCCATGGGGGGCTCCGGGGTAAGACGGGGGCTATGGTGAGGTTCTATGTACCTTGAGGAAGATGCCCGGAGATTCGAGCCCGCACAATGAAAACGATCTGCACCTCCCTACGGTCGACGGCAGGATTTCAGGATGAGTCGCGGCTCATCCTGATTCGTCGAGGCTTACCCTGTAACGCCGCAACAGGCTGGTGAGCAGCGGCGTCCCGACGAGCGGAGCCGTGGCTTCGACACGCAGCTGCCCGGGCCCGCGGTCGAACAGCGCGAGACAGAGCTCGTCGTCGTCGTGGCGCGACTTGTAAAGGATGCCGTCGGGGCGGGAGGGGTGGGCCGACAACGCGAGGGACCAGCTGCGCGCCAGGTCGTACGCCGGGCCGTGGGTGACCTCGGCGGTTGCGCCGGTCCGCGCGAGCCCGGGGCCATACAGACGGACCGTCGTGAGCGGGCGTGCGGGGGTGAGCTCCGACAGCGACCGGCTGGCGAGCAGCGTGGTGTCCAGCATCCGCCGTCCGGGGTTGCGCAGGAACGTCTCGGCGAAGGCGGCCTCGGGCGAGAGGGCGAGGTAGCAGACGCCGAATTCGCCGCCCGGAGCATCGAACCGGCTCCGTGGAGGGGTACAGGCGGCGGGGCCGAACCAGACGGGATCGCGGCTGGCGTCGTGCACGCGCCAGAGGGGCGCGCCCGGTTCGAGGACGCGGAGCGGCAGCGTGCGCCGCGCCAGATCCGGCGGCGGCCCGGGAGCGGCGGAGGGCAACGGTGGAAGCCGATCAGCCCTGCTCGCCGACCATCGACGCCACGAGGAGCGCGGCGTCCACGTCACCCCCGCGCAGCGCGTCCAGCGGCGAGACGCCGCCGATCTCCTCCGCGGGTGCGAGGAGCACGTCCAGCCGGGTCCAGCCGCCGCTGGGGGGGAAGGCCGCCAGGACGCGGTCGAGCCCGGCGAGTACGCCGTCCTCGATGAACTGGCAGGCGGGGTAGACGTAGTCGCCGGAGCCCGCCCTGAGCGCGAGCAGCTTTCCGGCGCGCCGCCGCTTGTCCACGGCCTGGCGCGTGATCGAAAGGTGCGCGGCGGCCTGGGTGCTGCTCCATCCTCCGCCCGCGTCGCGAAGCAGCGCCTGCTTGGTCTCCGCCCCCCGCGCGACCGCTTCCGCGAGCGGATCGATGGCGCCGAGCGCGCCGCCGAGCGGAGCCATGTCCGACAGGAGCCGCGCCAGGCCCCCGAAATCGCTCGGCGCGGCCAGGGCGGCGGCCACGGTGTCGTCGGACGCCTGGTCGACCAGCCGCTGCACCAGCGCCTCGGTGCGCTTCTGGAAGATGCTGCGGATGTCCGGAGCGCCGGCCCGGCCGCGGTGATGATTCGTATGGCTCGACATCCTCATCCCCCGGTTTTTGGTTTACCGAGGAATCATACAACAGTTGAAGGATGAGAGCAACCAGCGTGGGGCGGGAGCGACCTTCCCCGCTCGTTCATCTCCGGCGGGAATGACGAAGGAGGTGTGGTTACGGTCCCCGCCGCGGATCTCGCTCCGTCCAGCGCGATGGCGGGCGTTGCCGCGGCTCGTCGCGCCGAGATGCCAGCCGCAGCGCGGCCCATGCAAGCGTGGCGGCGGCGCCGAAGAGGACCCAGCCGGGGGCGCGCAACTCCACCTTCAGCATCACCGGTCCACCCACGCCGTTCCCGTTCCCCTTCGCCGCGAAGCCCATCGCGCCGACCGGCTCGGGCGCCGCGTCTGCCTCGGTGGCGGCGAGGACGGGCGGGGGCTGTGGCGAATTCACCGCCGACGGTTCCGCTGATGCCGTTTCGTCCGCGCCCGCCGGGGTCGTGCCCGCCTCGGCGGGTGCGGCGGGGGGGCCGGTACGCGTGGCGCGGCGCTTGTCGGCGATGCCGGTGCCCAGGCGCACGGCCGCGATGCCGAACCCCACCACGATCATCCCCAGCGCGGTCGCGTACATCAGCCACAGCGTGCCGAGCGTGAGCTGCTGCCACTTCGCGGGGATCGCGTCGGTGATGGCGGCCGGCCCCGCCTCCGACATCGCGTTCTGCAGGTGGAACCGCGTGACGCCGGCGGCGGTTGCGGGAACGCCGCCGTTGGATTGCTGGATGACGTCGAGGATGCCCCCGGACCACCGCGACGTGCCGAAGGGCACCAGCCAGCGATACGGCTGCCGCGCGTAGAGAAAGGTGATCACGCGGTCCTCCAGGACCGCGTGGTAGGCGTACAGCAGCACCAGCGCCAGCAGGAACGCCGCGGCGCAGGCCGTCACCACCATGCGCGTGCGCAGGCGCAGGAGCCGCCGGCGCGCCATGAACACCAGCGCGAACAGCGCCGCGCCCGCCACCGCCGCGGTGATCCGGAACATGCCGGCGTCGGGCGGCTGCCATTCGTCGCTGGAGAGGACGGCGAAGCCCGGGACCGCCTGCACCGCGGCCACGATGCCGAGCAGGGCGAGCTTCGCGACATCGGGGATGCCGCCCTCGCTCGCGGCCTCGGCCGGCGCCGGGGTGGTGGATGCCTCGGCCATCAGCGGCACCCGGTGGGAACGCCATCCACCGCCATGTTGAGCTGTCGCCGCTCCACGCCGTTGTTCGCCACCTGGATGCGCTCCTCGTAGTAGCGGCGCCCCTGCACCACCACCAGGTAGTGCGTGATCGGCCGGCGGATCAGCGCGTTGACGCTCACCTGCGACGCCGTGCTCCCCTGGTAGAAGGAGCGCGCCCCGTGCAGCGGCCGCAGGCGGCACAGCATGCTCGCGCGCCGCCACTGGCCGAACGGGATCAGGTACACCTCCGCGCCGGGCGCGATGGTTCGCACTTCCACGTACCCGCCCGTCGTGGGCGCCGAAGCCGGCGGGGTGACGGGTCGATCCGGCGATGGCGGTGGTGGAGGCGGGATCGACGGCGAAGGCGGCCTGCCGGTGGCGGCGCGGAGCCCCAGCGTGAGCCGGCCGGTGGCGGCCAGCCCGCTCGGCGCCCACGCGCCACCGGTCAACGACACGGCCGCACCCTCCGGAGCCGCACCGCGGGAGCCGACGATTGCGGACGCGTCGGGAGTGGCATCCGTCGAGCGCGGATCCACCGGCGGCCGGTAGAGATGCAGTTCCACGCCGGCGAAAAGGCCGACCCTCTCGGAGAGCGCCACCCGGCCCGAGCCCCCGCCCACGGTCGCCTGTGCCCGCATGGTCGCGCCCCGGCGCACGCAGACGTCGGAGGCGAACCCTAAACCGGGCGACCCGAAGAACTCGGGGCGGCAGCGCACGCTGTCGGCCGGCATTGCGCCGCCCGACGTGGTGGTGGTCACCGCTCCGGCGCCGGCGAACAGGTAGGCGCCCCGCAGCAGCCGCGGCTGCGCACGGCTGAAGGGGCGCACAACGGCCGACACGTCGTAGAAGACGCTGTGTAGACGCACGGTGCCTGCCGTGCTCTCCAGCGGCTGCGCCGCGTAGGAGAGATGGAGCCGCACTCCGGCCGTGGGCACCAGCCACAGGTCGGCGCCGGCCCCCACGGTGGGGCCCGCGCCCGGCGTACCCTCTCCGGCGGGGCCCCTGAACCAGCGGGTGGACGCGGCGACGCCGGCGTCCACGGTCAGGTCGAGCTCGCGCCGCCAGGGAACGGGGAGTTCGCTTTGCGCCGCGCTTTCGGACGGACAGGCGAGCGGCGCCGCGAGCAGGATCGCAAGGCGCCAGGCATGAGTGCGCGCCGTTCTCCGGCGCGAGGTGCGCATCATCAACGGGGTCATCGATCCTCCGGCGCACATTTTCATCCGCCTGCATTCAATCACCCCATTGTAAGCCCGTCCCCTGCTTCACGCCACGAAAACGAGCCCACCCTCCGGCCCAGGTGCCCGATGTCCGCCGCGCCGGGATGATGAGATCGGATGATCGCCATTCACGCGCTGAGCACGCGGGGCCGCACGTGGTGTATCACTCTTCGGCTGCGGGGCACGGTTCGAACCTCGCGCCGATGCCGCCCCGCAGCCTCGCGCGGTTGCGAGGCTTCCTATCGTCCTGGCGTGCGGCTTCAGCCGCCCGTGGCGGGGCCTGGTGCCCGTTGCAGGTTGTGTGACGGCGCGCGCGCTGTTAAATTCCACGGCTTGCAAGTTGATTGATCCGCATGAAGGCTCTTCCAGAGATTTCACACGGGTCGGTAACTCCCTGACCAGCACAGACTCTTCAGGAGGTCCGATCGATGTCATTGTCGGCTGAAAACCGCAACGAGATCATCACGAAGTACCAGATGCACGAGGGCGACCGCGGCTCGGCCAAGGTCCAGGTGGCGCTGCTCACCGCCCGCATCAACGACCTGACGGGGCACTTCCGCGCCCACAAGAAGGACCACCACTCGCGCCGCGGCCTGCTGAAGATGGTGGGCAAGCGCCGGCGCCTGCTCGACTACCTGCGCAAGAACGACCTGCCCGGGTACCGCGCCCTGATCGCCGACCTGGGTCTGCGCCACTGATCGGCCCGCGGAGGCCGGTGGGCGAGACGGCGGGGCGGGACGGCAGCCTCCCGGTGCGCAGCGGCGCGCCGGGCAGCCGCATCCCCGCCAGCCGCGCAACCTGCCGGATCTGCGCAAGGATGTAGATGGCTCGGGACGGGGCTGCACGGCATTCGCCGCGCGGCCCCTTCGCGCGTTTCGGCCGCACGGAGCGCGCGCGCAACTGAGAAGAAGCAAAAAAGCTACGCCGCTCGCGTCTCGGGGGAGCGCGGGCGAGCTTCGCGGCCCTTCCCCCGGCAACCAAGAGAGAACGGAATTCGGATTATGGCAAAGCTGGTTCGGCAGTTCGCGGGTCGCCCGCTCACCATCGAGACGGGCAAGATGGCCCGCCAGGCCGACGGGAGCTGCACCGTGATGTTCGGGGAGACGATGGTGCTGTGCGCCGCGACGGCGCAGGACAACGCCACCCACCTCCCCTTCTTCCCCCTGACGGTGGAATACCGCGAGCGCACCTACGCCGCGGGCAAGTTCCCCGGCGGCTTCATCAAGCGCGAGGGGCGCCCGTCGGACAAGGAGGTCCTGTCGTCGCGGCTGGTGGACCGGCCGCTGCGGCCGCTCTTCCCCGACGGCTTCGCCAACGAGACGCAGGTCTTCGTCACGGTGGTCAGCGCCGACCAGGAGAACGACGCCGACGTGCTGGGGATCACCGGCGCCAGCATGGCGCTGATGCTCAGCCGCATCCCCTTCGCCGGCCCGATCGCCGCCGTGCGCATCGGCCGCATCCAGGGGCAGTGGGTGCTGAACCCCACCTTCCAGCAGCTCGAATACAGCGAGCTCGACATCATCGTGGCCGGCAGCGCCGACGCCATCATGATGGTGGAGGGCGGCGCGCTCGAGGTGCCCGAGGAGACCATCGCCGAGGGGCTGGCCGTGGCGCACCAGGGGATCAAGGAGCTGGTGCAGCTCCAGCACGACCTGATGGCCGAGGTGGAGATCCCCGGGCGGATGGAGTGGACGCCCAAGCAGGTGGCGCCCGAGTTCCGCGCGCGCGTGGAGTCGCTCGCCGGCGACCGCCTGCGCACGGCGCTGAAGGTGGCCGACAAGGCCGAGCGCAACGCCGGCATCAAGGCCGTGAAGGCCGAGGTGATCGAGGCGCTCCTCCCCGAGTTCGAGACCGCCGACAAGGACGCCGGCGAGGTGCTCAAGGACATCGAGAAGCGCGCGATGCGCGAGATGATCCTGAGCGAGGGCGTGCGCAGCGACGGCCGCGACACCGACACGGTGCGCCCGATCACCATCGAGGTGGGGGTGCTTCCGCGCACGCACGGGTCGGCGCTGTTCACGCGCGGGCAGACGCAGGCGCTGGGCACCGCCACGCTGGGCACGCAGGGCGACACGCAGTCGTACGACTCCATCGACTTCGCGCAGCAGCAGAACAAGAGCTTCATGCTGCACTACAACTTCCCGCCGTATTCGACGGGCGAAGTCCGGCCGGTGCGCGGCACCAGCCGGCGCGAGATCGGCCACGGCGCGCTGGCCGAGCGCGCGCTGGAGCCGCTGCTGCCGCCGTTCGAGGAGTTCCCCTACACGCTGCGCGTGGTCTCCGACGTGCTGGAGAGCAACGGCAGCTCGTCGATGGCCTCGGTGTGCGCGGGGTCGCTGGCGCTGATGGACGCGGGCGTGCCGATGCGCGCGGCCGTGGCCGGCGTGGCCATGGGGCTGATCAAGGAGGGCGACCGCGTGGCCGTGCTCACCGACATCCTCGGCAGCGAGGACGCGCTGGGCGACATGGACTTCAAGGTGGCCGGGACCCGCGAGGGCGTGACCTCGATCCAGATGGACATCAAGATCGAGGGGCTCACCATCGAGATCATGCGCGAGGCGCTGCAGAAGGCCAACCGCGCGCGCCTGCACATCCTGGGCGAGATGGAGAAGGTGCTGTCGGAGCCGCGCGCCGAGCTGAGCGTGTACGCGCCGCGCATCATCACCATGAAGATCAACCCGTCCAAGATCGGCGAGGTGATCGGGCCCAAGGGGAAGACGATCCGCGGGCTGCAGGAGGCCACCGGCGCCGTCATCAACATCGACGACGACGGCACGATCACGATCGCGTCGGTGAACGGCGAGGGCGGCGAGCGTGCCCGGCGCATGATCAGCGGGATGGTGGAGGAGCCCGAGGTGGGCCGGATCTACGAGGGCGTGGTGAAGAGCACCACCACCTTCGGCGCGTTCGTGGAGATCACGCCGGGGACCGAGGGTCTGCTGCACATCAGCGAGATCCAGGACGGCCGCGTGGACAAGACCGAGGACGTGGTGAAGAAGGGCGACATGCTGCAGGTCAAGCTCCTCTCGATCGACGAGAAGGGCCGCCTGCGCCTGTCGCGCAAGGCCGCGCTGAAGGAGCTGGCCGAGCAGGGCCAGGGCGGCCAGCCCGCGAACTCCTGACGGTAACGGCAGGGGGCGCGTCCGCGAGGGCGCGCTCCCGGCCGAGTCGAGTTGGACGAAGCCCCTCTCCCGCGCCAGCGGGGGAGGGGCTTCGGCCGTTCGGGCGAGCCACGGAAACGTGCGCCCGGTCCCGCGCTGGATCGGCCACCTCGCGAACGCGGGGCTTGTCGCACCGGGCCGCTTGCTGCACCTTCATGACGTCAATCTTCGCGCATTCGATCTGTCCCATAGCATCCGCCGTACCCCTCTCCCCGATTCTCCCGCGACACCGCCGATGAAGATCGCTGCGACTGCCCGACCCGCGCGCCGGCGCGTTCCCGTGCTGGCGACGCTCACGCTGGCGACGGTGGCAATCGCGATGCTGGCCAGTGTCGCCGTGACGGCGATGATGCGCGAGCGGACACTGTATGAGCGCGTGGCCGACCTGGGGCCGGAGCGGGCGATCGCGCCGCTCACCTCGCTGGCGGTGGATTACAAGGCGTGCGGGGAGACGGTGTCCGGCTCCACGCTCTCCACCGCGGCGTGTGCCGGTCGGTCGCGGAACGTGCTGGCCGGCGAGGAACTCGTGGCGCTTGCCGCTGAAATCCATGCGCGGATCGAGGAAGGCCCCGACGCCGATGCGCTGCAAGCGCAGGCCATGCTCGACCTGCACGGGGTCGGTGACGGACGGCCGCGGCCGGATGCGGCGATCGCCCTGCTCGACTCGGCGCTCCCGCTCACCTCCGATTCGGCCGCGGTGATGGTGGACCTGGCGGCGGCGTTCCTGGTGCGGGCGGGCGAGTCGAAGTCTCCCGCGGACTTGCGGCAGGCGATGGATTGGAGCATGCGTGCGCTGACGGCGAAGCCGGGCTACGAGCCCGCGTTGTTCAACCGCGCGCTGGCGCTGGACGCGTTCACCGCCGACAGCGGGGCGGCGAAGGCGTGGCGTGAGTTCATCGACAGCGAGCCGGGCTCCTGGTGGGCGTCGCTGCTCCCCAATCGAATCGAGCCCTGGCGGCGCGAGGCCGTGTCGCGGCTGCGGGCCATGCAGAGGCCTCCCACCGTCGTCGCACCCGGAGCCGATGCGAGCGACGCGGAGCTAGCGGCGTTCGCGACCGCTCACCCGCAGGCAGCGCGCGAAACCGGGTGGAACGTGCTTCTGCCGGAATGGGGCACGGCCACACTCGACGGTGATCGGGCGCGAGCGGAGAAAGCCCTGCGACGTGCGGAGATCTTTGGGGCCGCGCTGGTGCGGCGCGGGGGCGACGCGACACTGGACCACCAGGTCAGACACGTGCGCACGGCGGCTGCGACCGCAACGGGGACGCGCGCCGCCGCCGAGGCTCATCGCCTGCATGGAAAGCTCGCTGCGGCTCGCGGCGGGATGGACGAGGTGCGTGGGGGCGCGCTGCTGGATTCGCTAGCCGCCCTCGATCTCAGCGCGCCTCAGACAATCTGGGTCGCGCTTGCCCGCGCGGGGATCAACATCGACCGCGGCAACCTTTCCGCCGCCGAGCGCCTGTTGGAGTCGATCGGCCAAACCATAGATATCGTGAAGTATTCGGCCGCAGCCGGGCAACACGAAATGCTGCGGGGAACGCTACTGGCGCGTCAAGGCGAGTTCGGCGCCGCCCCCATCGCCTACCTCAAGGCGGAAACGGCCTTCGCTCGCGTCTCCGAGGGGCCGAATCGTGGGCGGGTGGGCGCCTATCTCTCCGATACGCACCGCATCGCGGGGAACTCGGCGGAGGCGGATGCGTGGTTGCTGCGCGCGCTGGTGACGCTCCGCCAGTTCGGCCCTAGCTGGCAGCGGCACGACCTGATGAGGCAGGCGGCCGCAGCCGCACATCATGACGGACTCCAGCACGCGATGCGGGACCTGGCCGCGGAGGACGTCGCGGTCGCGACCGATTATGGTAACCCCGCTTACCTCGCCGAGGCGAGAGTGAACCGTGCGATGTTGCTGGCTTCCAGCGGCGACCACGAAGCCGCGCTCCGCGAACTTCCGCAGGCCCTGCGGATCGTCCGCAACCCAAGCCCTTTCGTCCGCAGGTTCTTCGCGTCGTCCGAGGCGTACGTGCGTGCGCAGGTCGAGTTGGAGAAGGCGCCGCGTTCGTCGCTTGCGTGGTCGGATTCGCTCATCAGCGACCGTAGCCGGGCCATCTGGCCCATGCGCGGATTCGCTCTGCGGGCGCATGCGCTGGTTGGAATCGGAGACATCGCCGGGGCGCGGAGTGCCCTCGACAGCGTATTCGCGGCCCTGGAACTCGGTCGCAAGAAGGGTGGAGGGGCGGGTGACCGCGAGGTCGTGGAAGGCGATGTCGGTGCGGCCGTGGAGCGGCTGGTGGTGAGGCTGGTGCAGGCGGGGCGGAATCGCGAGGCCCTCGAGTGGTTGGGGCGGCGGGATGCCGCGTTCTCGTCCGTGCACATGCCGGACACCCGCCTCCCGGCTCGCGTGCCGGATGGGCGCGTGGTGGTGCGGCCGCTGGTCGTCGGCGACACCCTGCTGGTGTGGACGCTGAAGGGCAGCAGCCTTGCCCTCACGCGCTCCACGATCTCGTCCTCGCGGTTGACGGCCACGATCGACACGGTCGACACGTGGCTCTCCCGGGGCTGGAACGCGGACGCGCAGCTCACCCGCCTCTACGGGCTCCTGATCCGCCCGATCGAGGCGCGGCTGGGAACAGATACGGAGCTCGTGTTCGTGACCGACGGCGACCTGGCGGGCCTTCCCTTCAGCGCACTGCTGGCGCCCGACGGGAAACCCCTGGTGTATCGGCACGCGTTCGCGCGGGCGCTCTCCGTGGCCGCGGCCGCGGCGGACCGCGACACCACGCTGCCGGACTCGGCCGCGTTCCTCGCGCCCGCGTACGTGGCGAGCGCCGGCCTGGATCCGCTCCCCCACGCCGGCGAGGAGGTGCGTGCGGCATCGCCGGAATATCCGGTTCGCCGGATGCTGGACTCCGCGTCGGCGCCCTCGGCGTTCATGGACGCCCTGATGCGGTACGGGCTGGTCCACTTCGCGGGCCACGCCGTCGTCGACAACCTGCGCCCGGAGCGGTCGTACCTGGCGCTTAGCCCCGGCACGCCCCGCTCACGTCTCACCGCCGCCGGAATCGACTCCCTGCGTCTCGGCGGGCTCCGTCTGGTCGTGCTCTCGGCGTGCTCATCGCTGGGCGGCAGCCGCGGCTCCAGCGGCTTCACCGGGCTGAGCGGCGCGTTCCTGGGAGCCGGTGCTCAGGGCGTGGTGGGAAGCCTGTGGAAGGTGGACGATCGTGCGACGCAGTCGCTGATGACAGCCTTCCACCAGCACTACCGGAGGACCGGGGACCCGGTCCGCGCACTGCGGCAGGCGCAGATCGAGATGCTCGAATCGAACGACGCGGTGCAGAAGCGGCCGAGCACCTGGGCCGCCTTCCAGTTCGTGGGCCGCTGATCCCGCCGCATCCTGAAAAGCTCCCGCGCGGCAACGCCGTGCGAGGCTTTGTCGTGGGTGTGGACGCCTTCAGCCGGAAAAGCCCGAGCAGGGTCCGTCTCACTCTGCAACGCCTGAACGGAGCAGCGCGCGGCTACGCGCGGGCGTCTCGCGCTGGAGAATCACGGACACCCCTCGTGGAGGATGACCCATGCCGTTCGACCTGAAGCTCACGTTCACCGGGATGATGCTGTACGTCCCCGAGATCAACCAGTTGCAGGTGCTCATGCCCAAGACGGCGGAGACCATCCCGGCTCCGGTGGTCTCGTCGAACGGCGGCTGCAGCGGCGAAAACCCGGAATGCGTGGAGCCGCACGCCGCCCGGCTCACCTTCGACACCGCGCACACGCGGCAGGGGATGACGGCGCTTGACGACGTGGTGGCGCACGTGTCGCTGCGGCAGAAGCGGCTCGACGTGCCGGCGGTGGGGAGCGCCTACGTGCGGGGGGTCCCCTCCGACATCGCCCTGGCCACGTCGCCCGTGCGGCAGGACGTGCTGGATGGCATCGCGAACTCCGACCTCGCGTCGCGCATCCGGGTGAGCACCGGCGCGGCCACCTACGCCGACCCCGGCGAGTGCTGGGAGTACCAGGGAATCGTCCGGCGCATGAGCCACCAGGTGGAGTGGACCATCGCCGGCGTGCCGGGCGACCACCTCGACCTGCCGCTGACCGACCTGAGCGGGCTCACGGGCCAGGGCTCGCTTCCGCGCCTGTACCCCATCAACGGCCAGATCGAGCTGTGGGTGTGGCACGCGCCGGCGTTCGAGCTGCCGCCCGACGGCATCGCGCCGGAGACGCCGGTGGACGGCGACCAGGCGCACCACTTCTCGCACCTGGGGATCCTGCTGGACAGCCGCGCGCTCGAGATGCCGCTCTTCCGCCCCAACCTGTGCGGCGAGCTGCCGCCGGGGACCCGGCCGCGCTACCGGGACAAGGGCGCCACGTCGCTCAACTGCACGGGCACGCAGGCGCCCGTGATCCCCTGAGCCGCCGGTTCAGGTCCTCGCCGCCAGGCTCAGCATGTCGTCGGTCGCGGTACGGAGAAGGCCCCACCGGGGGGAGGCGCCCTCGAGCGCCTCCCTTGCCCTCCCCAGCTCGTCGCGGGCGATCCGCTCCAGCCGCTCGCCCGGCCCGCGGCCGGCCAGCACCTCGCGGCTGAGCGGCGCCGCGAAGAAGGCGGTGTCGCGGCGGGCCACCGCGACCCGCGCGCCCTGGAGCCACGCGCCCGTCTCCGCCATCGTGCCCCCCAGCTCCGCCGCCCGCTCCCCCAGCTCCGGATCGAGGCCCCCCGTGCCGACACCGCTCGCCTCGATGCGTCGATACCTCGCCGCCAGCTCCCCCGCCGCGGGATGGGTTCCGAGCAGCGCGGCCACCTGGCCCGCCGCCGTCCGCGCCCGCTCATCCCCGCGCCTGGCGTAAAGCTCCAGCTCCACCAGCCTCGCGCCGAGCTGGACCCGGTCCCGGTCCTCCATCCTGCCCGCGCCGGCGCCTCGCGGCGCACTCCACGTGAACGCGGGGGGCGCGGTACCCCCGCCGGACGGGGCGGCGAGCATCGCGACCACCTCCGCGGGCCCCGTCGCGCCGGCCTCCGCCCGCCGCAGCAGCGGCATGGCGACGATCGCGACGATCCCCGCGGCAGCGGCGAGCTGCACCCAGCGCGGCGGCTTCCAGCGCGGGCGCTCGGCAGGCGCCGGCGCAGGCGGCCGAAGCGGAATTACCCCCGCCTCGCGCGCTTCTTCTTCATTCTCGTGCAGCACCGCCGCCGCGTCGGCGAATATCTCCAGGTCGTCGCCACCCGCGGCGAGTTCCGCCAGCAGCTCCTTGCGCTCCTGCTCGTTGCACTTGCCGTCGAGCAGGGCAGCATACCGCTCTGCCTGCGATAGGTCCATCACCACCTCCTCGTATCATCGGGACGTACCCCGTTGGACGGGTGCGCCACCCCAATATCCCACCGACGCGTCATTTCTCGGCGTCCTCGAGCAGCTCGGCCACGCGTTCGCGCGAGATCCCCGAGGCGGCCAACTCGCCGCGCAGCCGCGAGAGGATACGTTCCAGGCGGCGGTAGAGCGGCTTCTGCTCCAGCCCGAGCGACCGCGCGATCGCGGCGATCTTCACGTTCTCGAAGAAGTGCAGGCGAACGATCAGCGCGTCCTCCGGCGCAAGCTCGGCCAGCGCGCGCTCCAGCCCTTCGCTCATGCGGGTGCGCTGGGCGCTCATCTCTTCCGCCACGATCCGGGCGTCGGCAGATTCGTCGGCGGGCGTCTCGGACCAGGGGGCGTCGCCGCGAACCGCCCTGGGCCGGCCGCGGTGCCGGATCGGCAGGGTGGCGAACACGGCGTACAGCTCCCGGTCGGGGCGGGTGGTCTTTCCGCGCGTGCGGAGGATGGAAACCGCTTCGGTCACACCGTATCCATCGCGGTAGACGAGCTCTTCCAGCGCGATGGCGTCGGCCCCCTGCCGCTTCGCTTCGGCCGAGGGACGCCAACGGCCCAGCTCGGCCACCCGGTAGTCGCGGTAATGCATCGAGATCACCACCGTAAGATACGTGGTGATCGAGCTTTCTCCTCGGAATTTGCGGAGTGCCGCGTAATCGTTCTCGACCAGCTTGGCGGTCGTCCAGGAGACGAACTCGTCCGTGTCGTCGGGGGCGAGGCCGTGACGCTGGCACAGCTTCGCAGCCGTCCTCCGGATGAACGGGAGGTGCTCCACGAGCTTCGCTTCAAAGTCCTGGGATTCGGACATCTTCAGCGCACCGGGCGGGCCGCACCTGTCGTCTGGCACGCGCCCACAATGTGACAAGGATGATTCGGGTTCGCTGGGTAACGTACGCCGCGCATCCATTTGCATCAACCGCCCTCCGCCGGAAACACCCGGCTCGCGTCCGTCACATGAGGACACCGGGAACGCCTACAGCCATTCGCAGGAGACACGCATGCCCACCGGAATATCGATCCACATCGGCCTGAACGACCTGGACGAGGCGCACTACCGCGGACGCTTCTCGCTGCGGGGGTGCCTGGCCGACGCGCAGGCCATGCGCGACCTGGCCGCCGCCGCCGGGTTCGAGCCGCGCCTGATCACCGCGCAGAGTGCCACCGCCGACGCCGTGCTGGCCGCCATCGCCGACGCGCGCCGGCGGGTGCGCACCGACGGGATGCTGCTGGTCACCTTCTCGGGCCATGGCGGCCGCGTGAAGGACCTGGGCAACCAGCCGATGGACGAGGACGTCCGCGACGGCTGGGACGAGACCTGGTGCCTGTACGACCGCGAGCTGGTGGACGACGAGCTGTACGAGTGCTGGGCCGACTTCCCCCCCGGTGCGCGGGTGCTGGTGGTGAGCGACAGCTGCTTCAGCGGAGACATGATCCGGGACGACGCGCGCGCGCGGACCTTGCCGGCGCCCGGGAAGGCGTCGCTCTGGGGCACGTGCGTGCTGCGCGAGACGACGGAGGCTCTGCGGGCGCTGCGTTCCGGGGCGATCGCCCGGACCTCGGCCGCGCTGGCGTTGGCCAAGCGCCCCAGGACGCGCGGCGGGCAGCCGCGGATGCGCGCGCTCCCCGGGCCGGCGTCGCAGGACATCTACGATCGCAATCGCGCCCTGTACGACGGCATCCAGCGGCGGGTGCACTCGCAGCCCAGGCGCCGCGTGCACGCCGACGTGATGCTGCTCGCCGCGGCGCAGGACAACGAGCCCGCGGCGGACGGCGACGTCAACGGCGCGTTCACCGCGGCGCTGCTGGAGGTGTGGAACAAGGGCGCCTTCCAGGGCGACTACGTGGCGCTCCACGCCGAGCTGCGGCGGCGCCTGGTTCCCGGGCAGCACCCGATCCTGGCGGCGCTGCGCTCGCCGTCGTTCGCCCACCAGCGCCCGTTCAGCATCTGAGCCGTCCGCCGGCACCCGGGCGACGCGCGGACCTCGCTGGCGTTCGACGTCGCGCCGAGGTGGCGCGATCGGGGTGCCTCGGCTTGCGGTGCGGTGTGGAAGGACGGCGGGGCGGGAAAATCGTCCGCGTGCATCCGCGCGGAGCGGTGCCGTGCGACGGCGTGAGCGGTGCTCAGTCTCGCGCAACGGGCGCGGGGGTGTATATTGTGCGCCCGCCCGTACGGTTCCGTTGGCGGGCGCGCACTTCCACGCTGAACTGAAGACCTGGCGATGATCATCGGGGTCCCCAAAGAGATCAAGACGAACGAGAACCGCATCGCGCTGGTGCCCGCCGGGGCCGAGGCGCTGATCCAGTCCGGCCACACCGTGCTCGTGGAGCGCGGCGGCGGGCTGGGCAGCGGGTTCACCGACGACCAGTACGAGGCCGTCGGGGCGCAGATGCTGGACGTGGAAGACGTCTGGGCGCGCGCCGAGATGATCATGAAGGTGAAGGAGCCGATCCCGGTGGAGTACCCGCGGATCCGCGCCAACCAGGTGCTCTTCACCTACTTCCACTTCGCCGCCGACGAGACGCTGACCCGCGCCATCATCGATTCGGGCTCGGTGGCCATCGCCTACGAGACGGTGCAGCTCCCCAGCAGCGAGCTTCCGCTGCTCACGCCGATGAGCGAGGTGGCGGGGCGCATGGCCATCCAGGCCGGCGCCAAGTACCTCGAGAAGTACTACGGCGGCCGCGGCATGCTGCTGGGCGGCGTGCCCGGCGTGGCGCCCGCCAACGTGCTGATCGTGGGCGGGGGCGTGGTGGGGATCAACGCGGCCAAGATGGCGGCGGGCTTCGGCGCCCGCGTCACCATCCTGGACCTGTCGCTGGAGCGGCTGCGCTACCTGAGCGACGTGATGCCGGCCAACGTGGAGATGATCTACAGCAACCGGCACAACCTGCTGGAGCGGCTGGAGCACGCCGACCTGGTGGTGGGCGCGGTGCTCCTCCCCGGCGCCAAGGCGCCCAAGCTGGTGAAGCGCGAGGACCTGAAGCTGATGAAGAAGGGCGCCGTGATCGTGGACGTGGCCGTGGACCAGGGCGGCTGCGTGGAGACGATCCGCCCCACCACGCACGAGAACCCCATCTACGAGATCGACGGGGTGATCCACTACGGCGTGGCCAACATGCCCGGCGGCGTGCCGCGCACCTCCACCCTGGCGCTGACCAACGCGACCTTCCCTTACGCGGCGCGGCTGGCCAAGTTCGGCTGGGAAGAGGCCTGCCGCCGCGACCGCTCGCTGCTGCTGGGCCTGAACATCGTGGGCGGCAAGGTGGTGTATCCCGGCGTGGCCGAGGCGTTCGACCTGCCGCTCACGCCGATCGACCAGGTGCTCGCGGCGAGCTGAGCACGGGCGAGGGGGCAGGGTACAAGGGGACAGGGGACAGCCCGCGGCTTCATCGCGGCGCTGTCCCCGTCTCGTTCCCCCCAATCTTGTCCCCGCTCGCCGAAGCCGACGCCGTTGCCTGCTGTCCCCTGTTCCCTTTTCCCTGTTCCCTGGATCCATGCGCGTTCGCTTCCGCCGGCTGCCGACCAATCCCGACCTGCCGCTGCCCGGCCGCGCCACCGAGGGCTCCGCGGGGTTCGACGTGGCGAGCTGCGAGCCCGACTTCGTGCTGCAGCCGGGCGAGCGGCGGCTGATCCACACGGGGCTGGAGATGGAGCTGCCGGCCGACGTGGAGTGCCAGGTGCGCCCCCGCTCCGGGCTGGCGCTGAAGCACGGCATCACCATCCCCAACTCGCCGGCGACCATCGACCCCGACTACCGCGGCGAGCTGCGGGTGATCGTGTGGAACCAGGGGAGCGAGCCGGTGCCCGTGCCGCGCGGGATGCGCATCGCCCAGCTCGTCTTCGCGCGCTTCGAGGTGCCGCGGATCGAGGAGACCGACGAGCTGTCGGAGAGCGGGCGGGGAACCGGGGGATTCGGGTCGACGGGGCACTGATACGGAGTGCGAAAAGTTGGTGCCGGACCCGGAACGGAAGAGCCGGGTCGGGCGTGTCCCTCCGCTGCGCTCCGGGCCGGGCTTCGCGCGCCGTAGGCAACGATACCGCCGTTGCCAACGGCGCCGAGCCGCCGTCGCGCCACGGCCTCGCTCGTTCCCGCGGCCGCGGACGCGGGCGCGCCGGCGTCTCGGCCCTCCGGGCGCGAATCCCTCACGCAAAACCGCCCGCTCGCGGAACGGAGTTCGTGGGATCCGCATGATCGACTTGATCGATACGGATCGACGGACCCTGATCGACTCGTCGGACATCGACGCACGAAGGGCCGGCACCCTCGCGGGGATGCCGGCCCTTCGCGTCAGGTGCCGCGTCGCCGGAGCAGGCTCCGGCGAGCACGGCTGGCTCGGCTCACTTCGCCGCGGCGACCACGCAGCCCGTGCGCGTGGAAGCCGGGGGACAGAACACGGCGCGGTACGACGCGCCCGTGGTGCAGCCGCAGGTCTCGTACGGGTAGGTGGGCGCCTCGTGCGCCTGCACCGTCCCCTCGTCCCCGCCCAGGGCGGCGGTGGCGAACGAGTCAACGGCCAGCATCTCCATGTCGAGCTTCAGCTTGTTCATCGTCCCTCCAGAATGGGTAGAGCACTCCCGGACCGATCCCGCGCCACGGCGGGGTTGTCCGGGCGGGGCTGGCGAGCCTTCCACCAGCCCTGGCCGCCAGGGTGCAGCCGGTCATGCGATCTAACCAGGTCGGGAAATGAGGGCAAGCTCTGGAGGCTCGGCGGTCGTGCTGCCACGCTGAACCGCTGCAGATGGGTGGGACGATGAACGCGCCCGGTGGAGCGACCTCCGCCGGGCGCGTCCGCTCCAGCTCACGGCGTGCAGGGGCAGCAGGTGGGATTCGACGCCAGGAGGCTCGCGCAGATCGTCTTCAGCGTCGGCGCCAGCTCGTGCCCGGCGACGGTGCTCCTGCCGTCCACGGCGAGGGTGGAGAACGAGTCCACCGCGAGCGAGTCCAGGTCCAGCACCAGCTTCTTCATGGTCCTTAGCTCCCTTCAGCAGCGGCAGAGGGTGGTGTTCGACGTCGGGCAATTGTCCGACGGGCACTGCTCGGTGGGGCACAGGTTCAGCGACGGGCAGCTCGGAACCGTCGGCCCGGCGCCCTGCGCCTGCACCGTGCCGTCGCCGGACGCGGCCTCGTTCGCCGTCGTGAACGACTCGACCGCGAGCTCTTCCATCTCCAGGGTCAGCTTTTTCATCGCCTGCTCCGGACCGGGGGAACGCTGCCCGCGCGCACCAGGACGGGTGTGCACCCGTCGGCCGTGGCGGGCCGGTGGACGGCGCGGGAGAGCGCATAGGGGATGCCGTGCCCGGCATCCGCGTCCGCGGAGACGGCGTGGGGAGGAAATGCAGGCGCCGCGCGGCTTCCCGCGTCGAGCGGTGCGGGCGGTGGCCGGCTGAGCGCGGGGGACGCTCCGCCGCCCGCACGCTTTTGGTGAGACGACCTGCCCCGAAAATCACCATCGTCTGCCCCACCGCCGTTCATCGATCGGCGATGAAAATCAGCCGCCCACCCGCCGTCGTCCGCGGCTGGACGGGGGTGTGCGGCGTCGCGCGGTCGGCGATGCCGGCGACGGATGGCGGTTTCCGTCCGCCCCCGGCATGCCGCGTGCATGGCCGGGGGGCTCGCGGCGCGGCGAAAGCCTTGGCCGCGCTTCGGGTTGCGGGCGGCGGAGGGCGGGCGTAGCTTTTTCGGGTTCCGCAACTCCATCGCACACTCAGGGCGGCTCTTTCGCCCGATCGGTGTCCGGCGCGCTCCCGAATTCGCGCTCCGGCGGGAAAGTCTCGGTCCGCTCATGGCTTTTGGCTGGTTCAAGAAGGGCAGCTTCCTCCCGGTCAACGACATCGCCGTCGACCTCGGGACCGCGAACACCCTGATCTACGTGAAGGGCGAAGGCATCGTCCTGAACGAGCCGTCGGTGGTGGCGCTCGACAAGGCGAGCGGGAAGCCCAAGGGCATCGGCCTGGAAGCCAAGCGGATGCTGGGCCGAACGCCCGAGGGCATCCTGGCCGTGCGGCCGCTGAAGGACGGCGTGATCGCCGACGTGGACGTGACCGAGATCATGCTCCGCTACTTCCTGCAGAGCGTGACCTCCAAGCGGCTGCTGAAGCTGAAGCCCACGGTGGTGGTGGGCGTGCCCAGCGGGATCACCGAGCTCGAGCGGCGCGCCGTGCGCCAGAGCGCGGCGGCCGCGGGGGCCAAGGAGGTGTACATGGTGGCCGAGCCGATGGCCGCCGCCATCGGCGTGGGGCTCCCGGTGGAGACCCCCACCGGCAACATGGTGATCGACATCGGCGGCGGGACCACGGAGATCGCGGTGATCGCGCTCAGCGGGATCGTCTGCGACACCTCGATCCGCGTGGGGGGCGACGAGATCGACATCGCCATCGTCACCTTCCTGCGCAAGAACTACAACCTGATGATCGGCGAGGCCACGGCCGAGGCGGTCAAGATCCAGATCGGCAGCGCCTTCAGCACCGGCGACGAGCGGGAGATGGACGTGAAGGGGCGCGACCTGGTGTCGGGCATCCCCAAGACGGTGCGGGTCCACTCGCAGGAGATCCGCGAGTGCATCCAGGAGCCGATCCAGGCGATCGTGGAGGCGGTGCGCCGCGCGCTGGAGATCACGCCGCCCGAGCTGGCCAGCGACATCGTGGACCGCGGGATCGTGATGACCGGCGGCGGCGCGCTGATCCGCGGGCTCGACGTGCTGATCGCGCGCGAGACCAACCTGCCGATCCACGTGGACGAGGAGCCGCTCACCTGCGTGGTGCGCGGCGCGGGGCGGATCCTGGACGACATCGCCAAGTACAGAGGAGTGTTGGCCTCCTGACTACGTTTCGACCCTACCTGCGCGGGACCGGCGACCGGGCCCGCAAGCGCGACCTGGCGGTGGCGGGCGTGTTCGCGGCGCTGTCGCTGCTGCTGCTCGCCATCCCGCCGGCGTACCGCGACGCGCTGGGGCACGCCATCCGCAGCACCGTGCTTTACCCGGTGATGGCGATGCAGCACGGCTCCAGCGACCGCGCCGGGCGCTACGCCGACGCCAGCCGCCTGCGCGCCGAGCGCGACTCGCTGGCCAGCTACCTGGTGGGGCAGAGCAACCTGGCCGCCGAGAACCGCGAGCTGCGCGCGCTGATGGGCTTCCGCCCGCGGCTCACCTACTCGTTCATCCCCGCCGAGGCCGACCGGCTGAGCGGCCCGGGGAGCGACGGCACGCTGCGCCTGTCGGTGGGCACCGGCGACGGGGCCAGGATGGACGCGCCGCTGGTGACCGCCGAGGGGCTGGTGGGGAAGGTGTCGCGCCTGGGCGAGACGGCGTCGCTGGCGATCGACTGGACCCGCGAGGGCTTCGCGGTGGCGGTGATGACGGTGGACGGCGAGACCTACGGGATCGCCACCCCCGCCGACGGGCCCAACGGCGAGCGGGTGCTGGCGCTGACCCCGGTGGCCTTCCACACGGTGCCCGACACCGGCTCGGTGGTGGTGACCTCGGGCGACGGCGGGCTCTTCCCGCGCGGGATCCCGGTGGGAAAGGTGATCGGGCAGGGGAAGCAGGCCGGCGGCTGGCAGCGCACCTACTACATCCGCCCGCTGGTGAACCCCGCGCAGATGGGGCACGTGCTGGTGCTGGGCGAGCCGCTCCCGGGGCGCAGCGACCAGGACCTGGCCGCCGCCTGGGGGGTGCGCCTGATGCAGACGCAGGTGGCCGACACCACCGCCCGCGCCGTGGCCCCCGACGCCGCGGCGCCGATGGCCCCGCAGCGCCCCCGGCCGGCGCAGCAGGCGGCGCCGCGCCCCCGCCCGCGGCCGCGGCGCGTGGACCCCACGCCCGAGCTGCCGGGGCGACCGGTGTTCCCCGACCAGCCGCGGGTGCCGCCCGGCTTCCAGCCGCCGGCGCGGCCGTGAGCGAACCCCAGCGTTTGGACAGGAGCGGAGGATGACGGAGGGGACGCGCTGGAAGTTCGCGTTGTTCGTGGCGGCGCTGGTGGTGCTGCACTTCGTGCTGCGGGTGGGGGTGGGGCTGGGGTTCCTGGCGCCCGACCTGCTGGTGGTGGCGCTCCTGCTGGCGTCGCGCCGGCTGCGCCCCGGCACGGCCGCGGCCCTGGGGTTCTTCCTGGGGCTGCTGGAAGGCGCCGTCAACGACTACATCCTGGGCGCGGCGTCGCTGGCGCTGGCCGTGCTGGGCTACCTGGGCTCGCGCTCGCGCGAGTGGCTGGCCGGCGACGACCCGCTCACGCTGGTGGCCTTCTTCTTCGCCGGCACCCTGCTCTACAACCTGCTGCTGTACGTGATGCTGGCGGTGGGCGGGGCCGGCGGCTCGCTGATGGCGCTGCTGATCCCCTCGCTGCTGGCCTCGCTGTACGCGGCCGCGGTGGGGCTGGGCGCCAGCACCCTCTACCGCACCCTGGCATGAGGGCCCCCGTGCGCGTGACTCCACCCGCCGCGGCGAGGACGGCCCGGTGAGGCGCTACCGTTCGCTCCAGCTGGGCGACCCGCTGCTCTTCGGCCTGGTGGTGGTGCTGGCCATGTTCGGCATCGCCATGATCTACAGCGCCGGCGTGCTGGACGTGCCCGACCGCTCGGTGGTGGGCGCCTGGCGGCAGCAGCTGATCTGGTTCTCGCTGGCGCTGCTGCTGATGCCGCTGATCCTGCGCGTGCCGGTGGGGTGGCTGGAATGGGGGGCGCAGCCGGCGTACGCGCTGGCGCTGGTGCTGCTGGTGGCCACGCTCTTCTTCGGCGGCGGGCGGGGGACGGCGGCCAGCACCAAGAGCTGGCTGATCATCGGCCCGCTCACCCTGCAGCCGGCCGAGGTGGCCAAGATCGCCACCGCGATGATGCTGGCCCGCGTGCTGGGCGAGTGGCGCGAGCCCCCCAAGACGCTGTGGGGGCTGTGGAAGCCGATCGTGGTGGTGATGATGCCGATGGGGCTGGTGATGCTGCAGCCCGACCTGGGCTCGGCGCTGGTGTTCGCGTCGATCCTGGTGTGGTGCCTGTTCTGGGCCGGCACGCCGATCGTCACCATCTTCTTCCTGGTGTCGCCGATCCTCTCGCTCTTCCTGTCGATCTCGTGGCAGGTGTGGGGGGTCTACATCGTGCTGCTGATGATCGTGCTGCTGCGGCGCGACGCGTTCCTTTCGGAGAAGGCGACGATCTGGCTGGCCAACGCCGCGGCGGGCGCGCTGGCGCTGCCGCTGTGGAACAAGCTGCAGCCGTACCAGAAGAACCGCTTCATGGTGTTCCTGGACCCCATGATCGACCCGCGGGGCGCCGGGTACAACCTGATCCAGAGCCGCGTGGCCATCGGCAGCGGCGGCTGGTTCGGGCGCGGGTGGCTGGAGGGCCCGCAGAAGCGGGGCGCCTTCCTCCCCGAGCAGCACACCGACTTCATCTTCGCCGTGATCGGCGAGGAGCTGGGCTTCATCGGGGTGCTGGTGACGCTGGGCTTCTTCGGGATGATCTTCTGGCGGCTGGTGAAGATCGCCGAGAAGAGCAACGACCCGTTCGCCTCGCTGGTGCCGATCGGCCTCTTCGGCAGCTGGTTCGCGCACGTGCTGATCAACGTGGGGATGACGGTGGGGATCATGCCCGTCACCGGCATCCCGCTCCCCTTCATCAGCTACGGCGGCTCGTTCCTGCTGGTGAACCTGCTCGCGGTGGCGGTGATCCAGCGGGTGGCGGCGGAGACCGGCCGAGCCCGCTGACGACTTCGGCGGCCGTGCGAACGTGCGAGAGCGCGAACGTGCGCGGGTCCGGCGCGGGGCTGCCCCCGCGCCCGTCGCGCGCCCTTCGTGGCACAGGTGATGTAACCCGCGGCTCTCCTACTTTCGCACCTTCGCACTTTCGCACTTTCGCACTCCCGACCCAATGGCCTGGTTCCGCAAGCCCAAGACGCGCCTGCAGGCTTCCGACAAGCGCGACCTGCCCGGCGACGTGTGGGAGAAGTGCCCCAGCTGCGGCGAGATCCTGTACCGCGAGAAGCTGAAGGAGAACTGGCAGGTGTGCCCCAACTGCGGGCACCACCACCGCCTCTCGGCCGACGCGTACGTGAGCCTGCTGATCGACGAGGGCACCTTCCGCGAGACCGACCGCGACCTGCGCTCGGGCGACCCGCTCCAGTTCGTGGACCTGAAGCCTTACCGCGAGCGCCTGGCCCAGGCCGAGCGCAAGAACCCGCACGGCGAGGCGGTGATCACCGGCGACGGGACGCTGGAGGGGATCCCCGTGTGCCTGGGGGTGATGGACTTCTCCTTCATCGGCGGGTCGATGGGGTCGGTGGTGGGCGAGAAGCTGGCCCGCGCCGGCCTGCGCTCGCTGGAGACGCGCGCGCCGCTGCTCATCGTCTCCGCCAGCGGCGGGGCGCGGATGATGGAGGGGATCTTCTCGCTGATGCAGATGGCCAAGACCAGCGCCGTGCTCTCGCGCCTGGCCGAGGAAGGGATACCCTACATCGCGATCCTCACCGACCCCACCACCGGCGGGGTGACGGCCAGCTACGCGATGCTGGGCGACGTGAACGTGGCCGAGCCGCAGGCGCTGATCGGCTTCGCGGGGCCGCGCGTGATCGAGCAGACCATCAAGCAGGAGCTCCCCGACGGCTTCCAGCGCTCGGAGTTCCTCCTGGAGCACGGGATGCTGGACCTGATCGTGGACCGCCGGAAGCTGAAGGCCGAGATCGCCCGCGTGCTGCGCCACATGCTGGGCCACCCCGCGCCCGAGGAGTTCGCGGGGGCGGAGGGGTAGGGCGCGGGCGACAGGCGGCCCGTCGCTCGGAGGGCGAGTGTAGATCCTTCGGCCTGCCAACTCCTTCGCCGGCAGAGAGATAGGTGCGGTCGGCCTCAGGATGACCTCGTCGACGTTGAGAATGCACAGCCGATCTTCCATGCGACTCTTGAAACGGACCGGGACGGGAGATGAAGGCTGAAGAGCCCGGGGCGTGGCTGTTCGCGCGCCCCACCGGCGGGATCCGCTGGGGGCTGGAACGCACGGAGGCGCTGCTCGCCGGTGTGGACGATCCGCACCGGCGATTTCGCAGCCTGCACGTGGGCGGCACCAACGGGAAGGGCTCGGTCAGCGCCCTCTGCGACGCGGCGCTGCGGGCGGCGGACCCGGGTCGCACGATCGGGCTGTACACCTCGCCGCACCTGGTGAGCTTCGACGAGCGCATCCGCATCGGTGGGCGGCCGGTGGAGCGCGAGCTGCTGCTGGCGTGCGAGGCGCGGCTGCGTCCCGCCATCGAGCGCACCGGCGCCACCTTCTTCGAGGCCACCACCGCCATCGCCTTCCTCTGCTTCGCCGAGGCGGGCGTCGACCTGGCCGTGGTGGAGGTGGGGCTGGGGGGGCGGCTGGATTCGACCAACGTGATCGTCCCCGAGGCGTGCGCGATCACCAACGTGGCCCGCGACCACACCGAGTACCTGGGCGAGTCGCTGGAGGAGATCGCGTTCGAGAAGGCGGGGATCCTGAAGCCCGGCGTTCCCGCCGTCACCGGCGAGACGGCGCCGGGCTCGCTCGCCGTGCTCCAGCGCCGCGCGGAGGAGGTGGGGGCGCCGCTCCTGGCGCTCGGCGGCGACGTGGTGGACCAGGTGTTCGTGTCGCTGGAGGGGACGCGTTTCGAGCTGGAGTCGGAGCGCTACGGGAGCCGCGAGGGGCACACCGCCCTGGTCGGCGTGCACCAGGCGCGCAACGCGGCGGTCGCGGCCGACCTGCTGGGGCTGCTGCCTCGCGACCTGCGGCCGTCGTGGGACGCGGTGGAGGCCGGGTTCGCGTCCGTCCGCTGGCCGGGCCGGCTGCAGGTGGAGCGGGTGCGGGGGACCACGTGGGTGCTCGACGTGGCGCACAACCCTGCCGGCGTGGCGAGCCTGGCCGCGTCGCTCGCCGCGCTGCGCCTGCCGAAGCCGGTGGTGCTCGTCACCGCCATCCTCAACGACAAGGCGTGGGAGGAGATGCTCCCCCCGCTCCTCGCGCGCTCGGACGCGGCGGTGCTCACCGTGGCGCCATCATCCCCCCCGTCGCGCCGGTGGGACCCCGCTGCCGTCGAGGCGCGGATCGGCGCGTCGACCGCGGTGCCGATCCGCGTGATCCCCGACTTCGCCGCCGCCCTGCAGCGCGCGGAGACGATGGCGCCGCACGGCACCATCGTCGTCACCGGCTCCGTCCACACCGTGGGCGATGCGCTGCACGAGCTGGGAATCCCCATCGTCTGATCCTCCCCCGATCATCGCCGCCCGCATCCATCGAGAAAATTTCACACGGAGTGAACGGAGTCAGCGGAGTCGCACGGAGGCGTTCCGTGCACTCCGTTGACTCCGCTGACTCCGTGTGAAACCCGAGACAGCCGGCGTCACGCCACGGCGGGCCGATCCACGGCGCCGTAGGCCGTCTCCGCGACCTGCGGCGTGACCTCGCGGTGGCGGTCGGCCCACCACGCCCAGAGCGGGAGGAGCCACATCGACAGCGTGACCCATGCGATCGAGCGGGTGTCGGCGGGCGGGGGGCTGAACACGTTCGCCGCGTAGACGACCGCGTAGAACGCCATCAATCCCCAGAACGCCCAGCGCCCGGTGCGGTCGCGCGGCCGCGTGGTGCCCAGGTAGACGGCGAGCCCCACGGCGAAGATCAGCAGCTCCACGGCGAGGGTGAGGGGGACGGAGTGCCACATCCCCAGCCCCACCCGCGGTCCGCCGGGCCAGAGCGGCAGGTCGGGGCGATGGGTGATCCAGTCCAGCACCCAGTGGCTCAGCACCAGCACGCCCACCGTCCATGCGCCGTAGCCGTATCGACCGATGGCGTGGTAGACGATCGCCGCGGCGACGGACCAGCCGAGCACCGTCAGCAGGCTGTGCGAGATCGGGTAGGAGACGAAGTCGAGCGGGGTGAACGCGGTGTTGCCGGGGTCGATGGCCACGCGCTCCCAGCCCAGCAGCAGGAAGATGGGCCAGGCCAGGTCCAGCAGCGTCGCCGCCGCCAGCAGCACGCCGAGCGAGGTGCGGGGCGCCGCGCGCTTGCCGAGCAGCGCCACGGCCGTGTGGCCGATGAACATCGGAGTGCGAGAGTGCGAGGGGTGCGAAGTGCGGAAGTGAACAGCGGGGCCGCCGTTCAGGCTCGAGCACCGGTGTGGGAAGCTAATCCCACTCTCGCACTTTCGCACTCTCGCACTTTCGCACCCAACGCAGGACGGCCGCGGGCACCGAGCCCGCGGCCGTCCGTGTCATCCGTGCGTCGCCGCGATGCGTGTCAGACGGCGCGGAGGAACTCGATGCGGATCGTGCGCGTGCCGTGGCCGGCGAAGTCGACCTCGGCGCGGTCGCCGTCGATGGACATCACCATTCCCTCGCCGAAGGTGCCGTGCGCCACCTCTTCGCCCACGGCGAACGCGGTCGCGGGCGCTTCCTCGTCGACCGGCGGCGGGACGACGCGGTCCACGATGGCCTCGCGGCGCGAGCCGGCCTTGGCCTTGTGCTTCGCCTTGGGCGCGGCCTTGTCGTTGTCGCAGTGGCCGCAGGCGAAGTCTTCCGCGCGCTCCTCGCCGAAGTATTCGAGGATCATCCTGGTGCGGCAGCGCGCGGTGCGGCAGTAGCCGATCATCTGGTCGAGCTTGGCGCGGTCGCGCTGGCGGCGCTCCTCGTAGTCCGTCAGCTCGCGGCTCAGGTCGGCCGCGGTCACGTCGGGCACCAGGCGCTCCCACACGCCGCCGCGGTGCTCGCGCACCATCGCGTGGCGCTTCAGCAGCGTCAGCACGATGCGCACCTTCCGCCGCGGCACGTCGGCCATCTCGGCGATCTGGTCGAGCTCGCGCTTCTCGTCGGCCGGCATCCCGTTGACGACGCGAGCCACGGCGATCGCCTCCTGCAGGTCGGGATACTTGCCGCCCAGGAAGTAGCCCTGCACCGCGCTGTCCTCCACGCGGTAGAAGACGGTGCAGCGCGACGGGAGGCCGTCGCGCCCGGCGCGCCCGGCCTCCTGGTAGTAGGCCTCGAGCGAGCCGGGGAAGTGGTAGTGGATCACGAAGCGGATGTCGGGCTTGTCGATCCCGAGCCCGAAGGCGTTGGTGGCGATCACCGCCTTCACCTCGCCCGCCATGAACGCGTCCTGCGCGGCGTGGCGCTCGCCCGAGCTCAGCTTGCCGTGGTACAGCGCCAGCGGGTAGCGCTTGCCGAACTCCTCGTGCAGCCGCTCGGCTTCCTTCACCGTGGCCACGTAGATGATCCCCGTCCCCTCCGAGTTGCGCAGGTAGCGGTCGAGCGCCGCGTCCTTCTCGCTGTCGTTGACGGTGGCGACCACCTCGAGGAAGAGGTTGGCGCGCACCAACTCGGCCACGTGCACGTACGGCTCGTTCATCCGCATCTGGCGGACGATGTCTTCGCGCACCTCGGGGCTGGCGGTGGCGGTCAGCGCCATCACCGGCGGCCGGCCCAGGCGCTCGGCGATGGCGCCCAGCATCATGTAGTCGGGGCGGAAGTCGTGGCCCCACTGGCTCACGCAGTGCGCCTCGTCCACCACGAAGAGCGACACCTGCCGCTCCAGCAGCAGCTCGAAGAAGTCGCGGTCGCGAAAGCGCTCGGGCGTCACGTACAGGATCTTCCCCGCGCCGGCCACGGCGGCCTCCGCCTCGCGCTTCTCCGCCGCCTTCTGCGACGAGTTGATGGTCCACGCGTCCAGCCCCAGCTCGTCGAGCTTGTCGGTCTGGTCCTTCATCAGCGCGATGAGGGGCGAGACGACGACCGTCAGCCCGGGAAGGAGCAGCGCGGGGAGCTGGTAGATCAGGCTCTTGCCGGCGCCGGTGGGCATCACCACCAGCACGTCGCGGCCCTCCAGCACCGTGCGGATGGTCTTTTCCTGCCCCGGGCGGAACTCGGGAAGGTTGAACTCGGAGCGGAGGGTGGACAGCAGGTCCGCCCGCTCGGCTTGGCTGACGCTCAAGTGGATCTCTCGGTTGGGTGCTTCCGAACCAGCGTGGAACGGGGGGACGGATGAGCAAGGGCCGGACCACGCCCCGTCCACCTCCGGCCGGCGCGGACGCGGCTCGATTCCGCCCGGCGGATGGCTCGCGATCCTTCCGTCCGGCCCGGAAGCGCGGCATGTTGCTGGGCGGCCGGTCCCGCGCATCTCCCCCCATCTACCCGTATTCCCGTACCGGATGCGTTCGCTGAAGTCGCTGCTCATGGGCACGCCGCTGTATCGCCCCGCCCGCGCGCTGCGCCGGCTGTTGCGGGGCGCGGAGGGGTGGCGGCGCGAGGGGGAGACCGTCGCCTTCTACCGCGCGCTGGTGCCGGCGGGGGCGCTGGCGTTCGACATCGGCGCGAACGTGGGCGAGGTGGCGGAGGCGCTGCGGCGCGCGGGGGCGCGGGTGGTGGCGGTGGAGCCGCAGCCGGAGTGCCTGGCCGAGCTCCGCGCGCGCTGCGGCGGGCGCGGACTCGTCGCCATCCCCGGCGTCGTCGGGCGCGCGGAGGGGACGGCCACGCTCTACCTGCGCCCGCACCACGCAGCGTCCAGCCTGCGGCGCGACTGGCTGGGCGAAACGGTGGGGACACTGGAGGTGCCGATGCATACGCTGGCGGGGCTGATCGACCGGTTCGGCGTGCCGGCGTACTGCAAGGTGGACGTGGAAGGCGCGGAGGAGGACGTCTTCTCCACCCTCCCTCATCCCCTGCCGCTGGTGTCGTTCGAGTACCACCGCTCCGGTTTGGACCGCGCCGCCGCCTGCCTGGAGCGGCTGACGCGCGGTGCCGACGCGGAGGTGAACCTCACCCACACCGGCCCGCTCCGCTTCTCGCTCGCCGAGTGGGTGCCCGCGGCCGAGTTCCGGCGGACGCTGGAAAGCCGTCTCGGCGGCCCGGACGCGCCCAGCTACGGCGACATCTGGGTGCGGACGCGCGACGCAGGGTGACGTCCAAGAGGAAGGTCGATCGGAGGACGGGGGATGATGGGTGGGGCGGTGCGACGGGACGGCTGCGTGGAAGACGGCGATCAGGCCGGGGCGGGTCCGCGCAGCCGGCCCAGGAGCCCCGCGGCGAGGAGCCGCCACGGCGCGAGCGATGCCGGGCGCATCCGCGCGGAGTAGAGGATCCAGCGCAGCGCCCGCCCGGGCTCGCCGTTGCGCATGCGCTTGCGGGCGGCCGCCAGCGCGTACTCGCCCTGGCGACGCCGGCAGATCCGCTCCGCCTCCCGGCCGGGCCGCAGCGCGGCGTGCTTGCGGTACACGCGGATGAAGTACTCGTCCACCTCCAGCCGGTCGCGGCCGAAGCTGCCGGCGTGCTGGCGGATGCGCGCCAGCGGCTCGTCCAGCGCGACGCAGGGGGCGCGCGCGGCCAGGCGCAGCTCCAGGTCGTAGTCCTCGCAGTACTTCAGCGTCTCGTCCGAGCCGCCGACCTCGTCCAGCAGCGCGCGCTCCGCGAAGAGGGTGGGGATGGCCAGCAGCACCCGGTGCGCCAGCAGCGCCTCGTACACCCACCCGGACAGCGGCTTCCACGATTCGAAGCGTTCCGGCGGGAGCGGGTTCCCCGCCGCGTCCACCAGCTCGCACCGGCCGTAGCTCCAGCGGGCGACCGGCTCGGCGGCGTGCGCGTCGAGGTGGCGCTGGAGCTTGCACGGGCGCCAGGTGTCGTCCGAGTCCTGGAACGCCACCCAGCGCCCCCGGGCGCGTGCCTGCGCGGCGTTGCGCAGCAGCCCCACGTTGGCGGCGTGCGGCATGGGCAGGTGCCGCACCCGCGGGTCCTCCCGCGCCAGCGCGTCGAGGTACTCCGCGGTGCCGTCGGTGGAGCCATCGTCCACCACCAGCAGCTCCCAGTCGCCAAAGGTCTGCGCGCGGATCGACGCCACCGTCTCCTTCAGCAGCGGCAGGCGGTTGTAGGTGGGGAGGATGATGGAGACGAGCGGGTCGGCCATGGATCGGCGCGCGAAGGTGGACGGGTTAGCTTCAAGGTGGAGGATAGGCCCGCGCGGGACGCGGGGACAGTGCCGGGCCGCGTCTCCCCCGCACCCCGCCGAGGCCGGCGTGGCGATGGGGATGCGGCGCGGGTAGATTCACGCGTTCTCCGAGCTTCCATCGCGCGCACCGCACTTCTCGCACGGCAGATGTCCGACACTCCCGACGCATCTCCCGCGGCAGCGTCCGCGCGTGGCCGCTTCATCGTGCTGGAGGGGATCGACGGCGCGGGGACGACCACGCAGCTCAACGTGCTGCGCGAGCACTACCGGCGCGCGGGGCGCAAGGCGTTCTTCACCCACGAGCCCAGCGACGGCCCGGCTGGGATGATGATCCGCCTGGCGCTGCAGAAGCGGCTGGTGGGCGCCAACTACGACCTGCACGACCCCGCCGACCCGCGCCCGGCCGGCCCCGCCGCCTTCGACGCCGACGCGCTGGCGCTGCTGTTCGCCGCCGACCGCGCCGACCATGTCGTCGCGCAGGTGCTGCCGAACCTGGAGGCCGGCCGCGACGTGATCTGCGACCGCTACCTCCTCTCCACCCTGGCCTACCAGGGGCAGCACGCGGACCTCGAGTGGCTGATCGAGATCAACCGCCCCGCCATCGTCCCCGACCTCACCATCTTCCTGGACGTGCCGCCGGGCGAGGCCGAGGAGCGGATGCGCGGCTCGCGCTGGAAGAAGGAGATCTTCGAGACGCTGGAGCAGCAGCGCCGCATCCGCTCGCGCTACCTGGAGCTGATCCGGCGCTACATCCCTCGCGTGGGCCGCGTGGAGATCCTGGACGCCTCGCGCCCCGCCGCCGAGGTGTCGGAAGACCTGCTGGCGCTGCTGCAGGGGTTCGCGGACACGGCCTGAGCGTCCGCCCTCGATCGATCGAGCGCCGGCGACGTCCTCGGCCGGGGACACCCGTCGCGCCGGGGCGGGACGCCTGTCTCGCCGCGCGGCAGCGACGCGGGCAGGGAAGGGCAGAACGGGTGCGGGTAGTAGATACGGTGGCGGCCGCGAACTGCCACGTTTTTCCTAAGTGTTTGCAGGGACTATAGTTGCCTGGAACCTGCCGACGGATGGGTGCGCCCGGGAGTGGCTTGGAGCGGCACCGGGCTTGCACAAGCGGATTGCACGAACCCACAAGTTCCGAAGATCGGGAACGCCCCTGACGGGAGGATGAGGACATGAACGTGATGGTCAAGAGGCTCACCGTGGCCGCCTGTGCGACCATGCTGATGAGCGGTTGCGCATCGATGAACAACACCCAGCGCGGCGCCGCGGTCGGCGCCGGCGCCGGCGGCGCCATCGGCGCGGTGATCGGCAACAACACCGGCAGCACGGCCCGCGGCGCCATCATCGGCGCGGTGCTGGGCGGCGCGGCCGGCGCGGTGATCGGCCGCCGGATGGACAACCAGGCGCGCGACCTGGAAGGCGAGCTGGGCAATGGCGCCACGGTGGAGCGCGTGGGCGAGGGGATCGCCGTGACCTTCGCGTCGGGGATCCTGTTCCCCTTCGCCCAGGCCGACATCCTGCCCGCCGGCCGCGAGAACCTGCGCCAGCTCGCGCAGAGCCTGCAGCGCTACCCGGGCACCGAGGTGCTGATCGTGGGGCACACCGACAACATCGGCACCGACGCGGCGAACATGACGCTGTCGCAGCGCCGCGCCGAGTCGGCCAAGAGCTACCTGATGTCGATGGGCGTCCCGGGCGAGCGCATCCGCACCTCGGGCCGCGGCGAGATGGAGCCGGTCGCCTCGAACGAGACCGACCCCGGCCGCCAGCAGAACCGGCGCGTGGAAGTGGCGATCTTCGCCAACGACCAGTACCGCCAGCAGATCCTGACCGAGTACGGCCGCAGCGGCACCAACCCGTAACCGCCGGCAGCTCGATCGACGGCACGTCCACTCGCCCCCGGCGCTCTCGAGCGCCGGGGGCGAGGTGCGTTGGGGGGGGATTCGACAGGTTGATCAGGACGGATTCGCGGCGCGAGGTGGGCCCCGCGGGCCCTCTCCCCGCGCCTGAGGGCGCGTACCCTCTCCCGTTCCGGGAGAGGGTGGCTGACCAGGCGAAGGTGTGCCCTGCGGAGATCTTCCGAGCCTCGGGTTACGCTTGCCGGCAGATAGGCTACCAGCACGCAGAGTAGCCGCGAGCGAAGCGAGCCCCCGTCCCTCCCTCAGGTTGTTTTGGGGGAGGGACAGGCGCCGTCAGGCGCCAGGGAGAGGGCCAGCAGCGCTCGCGCCGCAGCTGGAAACTTCCGCCTCTGGCATCATCCACCTCCCTCCCCCGGCCCACCTCTTGCTCCCCCGCCTCCCCCCAACCACGGAGGCAGACGATGGACGACGACCGCAGGAGCAACGTCGGCGGGGCGGAATCGGGGGTGGACGCCAGCCCGGCGCCGGACGACGTGGGCGAGGCGTCGGGCCGCGAGCTGGAGCTGCGCGCCAAGAGCCTGCGCGCCCGCGACACCGCGAACGTCCCCGAGCGCATCGTGCCGCACGACGAGCCGGAGGGGGACGATGTCGACGGGCGGGCATGATCCCAACCGCGACCTGCCGCCCGACCCGGACGTGGCGCGCGGCAACATCGGCAGCCCCAAAGCCGCGCGGCTGGGGATGGGGAGCACGACGATCGCACTGCTGGCGGCGGCCATCGCCGTGGCGGTGATCCTAGTGGCCGTGTTCTAGCGCGCGCCGGGCGGATTTGGATCTGTGCCCGGCGGCGTCTATACTGCGGCGGGTTCCTCACCTCCCCTCGCCGCCCCTCCCATGCGATCCCTCCGCCGCGCCGCCGTGGTGGCGCTCGCCGTTGCCGTGGCGCTCCCGGCCTGCGGACCCGTTCCCTCGGGCGCGAAGCGGAAGAGCCAGCCCGCGCTTCTGGTGCAGCAGGCGGGCGCGACGCGGCTCACCGTGCGCTACAACCGCCCGTCCGCCCGCGGCCGCGCGCTGTTCGGCGGCATCGTGCCGTGGGACTCGGTGTGGTGCCCCGGCGCCGACGAGGCGACGCGGCTGGAGACGACCCGCGACCTCGCCGTCGCCGGGCGGGCGCTGCCGAAGGGCGCCTACAGCCTGTGGGTGATCCCCCGCGCCTCGGCCGACTGGACGCTGATCTTCAGCCGCAAGGCTCGCGTGGAGCACGTCCCCTATCCCGGCGCGGAGCACGACGCGCTACGCATCGCCGTCCGTCCCGTCCGCGGGCCGCACACCGAGTCGCTCGCCTACACCTTCCCGCTCGCCACCCCCGACAGCGCCGTGCTCCACTTCGCCTGGGGCGACGTGACCTTCGCCGTCCCGCTGAAGCCTCGCACCGCCGCCGCGCCGGCTCCGTAGCGCCGGCCCGGACGGTGAAGCGCCGTGGGACCTTGCCGGAGCGCGCCGAATCTTCCACCGCGCCGACCAGCCTCGCGCGGTTTGCGAGGCTTTTCGTAGTTGTTGCTGCGGCTTCAGCCGCCGGTCAGCGGGCCCCGCACGACGTGGTCCGGGGCGAATCATCCTCCGCTTGGTGGTGAAAACGGGGGCCGTGGAGCCACATTCGTGGCATCCGCGCCCCACCGCTTTTCGTGATTTTTCGGCTGGATGTCAAGCTCGGGCCTTATCTCCTTGAATCCCAAATACATCCGTTCCTCCACCGGTCGGCGCGACCCGTTCGGCACCCGGCGTGCCTTGATGGCGGACGCGCCGCAACCATCCGAGCGGCGTTTGGACATAAATCTCCGCACCGCGAGACACTCCGATGAAGCTTCGTACCTCCCTTCTCCTGCTCCCCCTGATCGCCGCCACCGCCTGCGACAGCGCCGACCCGCTGGCGATCGACACCCCCTCCACCCGCCGCGCCGACGGGTACGCCGCGCCGGCCGTGCGCGAAGGCTTCGTGACCGGCGCCGGCGGCGTCCAGCTCTTCTACCACGTGGAAGGCACCGGCCCCGACACGCTGGTGATGGTGAGCGGCGGCCCCGGCCTGAGCTACCGCTACATGGCGCCGGACCTGGGCGTGCTCACCCGCGGCCGCACGGTCATCTACTTCGACCAGCGCGGCTCCGGCTCGTCCACGGTGATCCGCGACGCGGCGCAGCTCACGCCCGAGCTGCAGGTGGCCGACATCGAGGCGGTGCGGCGGCACTTCGGGCTGGAGACGATGTCGCTGGCCGGGCACTCGGCCGGCGCCAACTTCGCCGCGCTGTACGCCGCCGAGCACCCCGCCCGCGTGGCGCGCCTGCTGATGCTGAGCCCCGCGCCGGCGACCGGCGCCTTCGCGCAGGAGTTCGCCTACAACCGCTACGTCCGCACCGACCCGGCGGAGTTCGCCCGGCAGCTCGCCTGGATCGGCGCCTTCATGACCGGGCAGGTGCCCAAGGCGGAGGCGGTGGCCACCTGCGAGGCGCTGTTCACCAGCATCTTCCACCCCTACTTCGCCGACCCCGCGAACCAGGCGGCGATGCGCGGCCGCTGGTGCGACCAGTCGAGCGAGCAGGCGGGGAACGCCGTCTTCACCCTGCTCACCGGCCTTGCCGCCTTCGAGGCGCCCACCTGGGACATCGCCGCGCCGGCGAAGCGGATCACCGCGCCCACGCTGGTGGTGTACGGCGCCGCCGACGTGCTGCCGCTGGCGAACGCGCAGTACTGGGCCGGCCACATCACCGGCGCGCGGCTGGAGGTGATGGGCGGGGCGGGGCACTTCCCCTGGCTGGAGCAGCCCGCCGCCTTCTTCACCACCGTCAACACCTTCCTCCACCGCGGCGACGTCGTCCAGCCGTAAGCGGGGAAGGGCCGAAGCCCGCGGGGCCGTCTCCACCCTGAGGCGGCCCCGTCGCGCGCGTCGACACGAAACCCTGAGAGAACGCCGGTTTCGGCGCTACATTGTGCACCGCGGTTCGCCCGCGAGCCACCCCCGGCATGGAGATGCAGATGGCGCAGAATCGTCCCCCGAAGAAGGGCCGGCCCGTCGTGAAGACGCGGCCGCCGCATCCCCCGCACACCCCCCACTGCCGCTGCGGCAGCCCGATGCACCCCGACCGCGTGGAGACGCAGAACGGCAAGACGCTGGAGCGCTACAGCTGCCCCAACCGCCACTGGTGGAACGGGATGTGGCACCCCCGCACCTGGATGGAGCCGCGCGGGGCCGTGACGGAATAGGCACGGCGGCCGTGTCGCGGAGCACGAAGGGCCGGTCTCGCGAGAGGCTGGCCCTTCGTGCGTCCGGCGCCGGCGACCGGCGGTCCCCGCCGCACCACGCACGCGGACGAGGCGGCGTATCTCCATCCCCCCACGCGACTTCGGTGGAGCGATGGGCTGGAGATGTGGCCCTGCCCTTGCATCCCAAGTCCACCGTCGCTATTCTTTTCGAAACTTAACCGGTAGATCGAACCAGCTTAAGAAACTAAGGTGAGCAACGCGGCGCGGCTGGACGAGGTCGATACCAGGCTGCTGGAGATGCTGCAGGAGCACGGGCGCACCTCGCAGCACGACCTGGCGCAGGCGGTGGGGCTCTCGTCGCCGGCGGTGGGGGAGCGGCTGCGCAAGCTGGAGGAGCGCGGCATCATCCGCCAGTTCACCGTGCTGGTGGACCCGCGGCGGGTGGGGCGCGACGTGTCGGCGATCATCTTCACGGGGATCGCGGGGTCGCAGTACTACCCCGGCTTCCGCCGGCGCGTGGCCGAGCACCCCGAGATCCTGGAGTGCCACTCGATCACCGGCCAGGGCTCGCACGTGCTGAAGATCCGCACCGACAGCACCAGCACCCTCGAGGAGCTGCTGGCCGAGATCCAGAGCTGGGAGGGGGTGCAGTGGACCACCACCAGCATCGTGCTGAGCACCATCAAGGAGACGGCCGCGCTGGGGCTGAGGCCGCGACAACGAAGCGCCGGCCCGCCGGGCGACGGAGCGGGCGGGCCGGCGTAGCGCACGAGCGAGAGACGATACCGCGGAGACCCCGAACCTTTTCGAACACGGATACCGAGATGCCCAAGACCAGCGCCCGATTCGACGCGCTCGCCGCCGCCAAGGGATGGCAGACGCTGACTCGCAACGGCGAGAAGCCGAAGACCTTCAACGACGTGGAGCAGATCTTCGGCGAGAACACCTTCGGGATGGCGGAGATGCGCGCGCGCCTCCCCAAGCAGGTGTACAAGGCGATCGCCCGCACCATCCGCCACGCCGAGCCGCTCGACCCGTCGGTCGCCGACGCGGTGGCGCTGGCGATGAAGGAGTGGGCGGTGGAGAAGGGGGCCAGCCACTACACGCACTGGTTCCAGCCGCTCACCGGCACCACCGCCGAGAAGCACGACTCGTTCATCACCCCCAATGCCGGCGGCGGGGCGGTGGCCGAGTTCGCGGGGAAGGAGCTGATCCAGGGCGAGCCCGACGCGAGCAGCTTCCCCAGCGGCGGCCTGCGCGCCACCTTCGAGGCCCGCGGCTACACCGCGTGGGACCCGACCAGCCCCGCCTTCATCGTGGAGACGCCGGCGGGGTGCTACCTGTCGATCCCCACCGCGTTCGCGAGCTGGACCGGCGAGGCGCTCGACACCAAGATCCCGCTGCTGCGCTCGATGAACGCGCTCGACCAGCAGGCCCGCCGCGCGCTCAAGCTGTTCGGCGTGGAGACCGAGCGGGTGACGGCCACCTGCGGGCCCGAGCAGGAGTTCTTCCTGGTCGACCAGGAGTTCTTCTACCGCCGCCCCGACCTGGTGACCACCGGGCGCACCCTGTTCGGCGCCAAGCCGCCGCGCGGGCAGGAGCTGGAGGACCACTACTTCGGCAGCATCCCCGACCGGGTGCTGGCGTTCATGACCGAGGTGGAGCGCGAGCTGTACCGGCTGGGCGTGCCCGTGAAGACGCGGCACAACGAGGTGGCGCCCGGGCAGTTCGAGATGGCCCCCATCTACGAGAACGCCAACCTGGCTGCCGACCACCAGCAGCTGATGATGATCACGCTGCAGCGGATCGCGCGGAAGTACGGGATGGTGTGCCTGCTGCACGAGAAGCCGTTCGCGGGGGTCAACGGCAGCGGCAAGCACCTCAACTGGAGCCTGGGGATCGAGGGCGCGAACCTGCTGGAGCCGGGCGACACGCCGCACGACAACATGCAGTTCCTCTTCTTCTGCACCGCCGTGCTGCGCGCGGTGGAGCGGCACCAGGACCTGATCCGCGCGGCCGTGGCCTACGCCGGCAACGACCACCGCCTGGGCGCCAACGAGGCCCCGCCGGCGATCATCTCGGTGTTCCTGGGCACGCAGCTCACCGACGTGTTCGAGCAGATCGAGCAGCACGGGTCGGCGGCGACCAGCAAGGAGGGCGGGCTGCTGGGGCTGGGCACGCCGGTGCTCCCGCACATCCCGCAGCACGCGGGCGACCGCAACCGCACCAGCCCGTTCGCCTTCACCGGCAACAAGTTCGAGTTCCGCGCGCTGGGCTCGAGCCAGTCGGTGTCGTTCCCGGCCACGGTGCTCAACACCATCATGGCCGAGAGCCTGGACGAGCTGTGCACCGCGCTCGACGCCGAGCTGTCGGGCGGCGCCGGCTTCGAGGACGCGCTGGCCCGGCTGATCGCCACCGAGATCCGCCGCGTGAAGCGGATCCTCTTCAATGGCGACGGCTACAGCGACGACTGGCACCAGGAGGCCGAGCGCCGCGGGCTGCTGAACCTGCGCACCACGCTGGACGCGCTGGAGACGCTGCACGCCGAGAAGAACGCCGCGATGTTCGAGAAGTACGGCGTCCTCAGCGACCGCGAGCTGGAGAGCCGCATCGAGGTGGTGCTCGACCAGTACTTCAAGACGGTGAACATCGAGGGCGAGACGGCGGCGCACATCGCGGGGACCATGATCCTCCCGTCGGCCGTGCGTTACCTGAACGACCTGCTCGCCGCGGCCGACCGCGGCAACTCGCTGGGGCTGGCCAGCAGCGGCATCACCGAGACCGCCCGCAACGTGATCGGCCTGGTGGACGAGCTGCGCCCCGCGCTGGACGAGCTGGTGCGCCAGAACGAGGAGCTCGGCGGCGACGACGTGAAGAGCAAGAGCTACCACATGCGCGACAACGTGATCCCCGCGATGAACGCGGTGCGCGGCGTGGTGGACCGCCTGGAGAAGATCGTCCCCGACGACTACTGGCCGCTCCCCACCTACCGCGAGATGCTGTTCATCAAGTAACCACGCGGCAGATCGGTTGGATGACGAACGAAGGGCCGCTCCCGGCGACGGGGGCGGCCCTCTCATCTCGTCAGGCATCGCAGGGGTGTCACGCAGAGGCACAGAAGGAATCGGCGCGGGTACCGAAACCCTTGCAATACCTTGATGTTCCGGAAGGGCCTACCGGACTTCCCGCGCCAAAATGCCGCGTTTTCACGGCAAACCTATCCCACAACCTATCCCACTCCCGCACCACCGACGCGACCCAGTCCTGTGTGTGGCAGAATCACGTTTGGTCGGTGCACTCGCCGTTGGGGCACTCGACGCAAATCGGACCATTTTCCCCCGAAGTCACCACGTAACCGCTCCTGCACGTCAGATCGCGGCGTGGGCCCTGGTTGTCGATGTTCCGCGCCGAGGTGGGCGTTGACCCGGAGCACGCCGCGAGCAGGGCGGTAGTCCCGACCAGGAGTGATGCGCCAAGGATTCTGCTCATTTCTGCCTCCAGCGATGGGTTGGACATCAGTGGCGCTCGGGCGCCGAGGAACGACTGGACAGGAGCCGCACGGTAGAGCGTAAACGGACTGATCGGAAGCGGATGGAGAATGGCAGGTGAGAGTACCCGGAGAATTCCGAAGGGAAAACTCTGGAGGCGTTTTCAAAATATGGCTTAAATTATGAGTTAGTCAAGTAGATTATCGCGGGGCGAAGCTTTAGAGCGGCCGACCTGCCGATCCTCCGCCGGCACGCGTCGTACGGAGCCGGATGCGCGCCTTTCTTACGGAAGGCGAGCGCAACCAGAAGAAAGCCGCGTGAAAACTATTCCACACCTATCCTACCCCAGCAGGATGCCGGAGTCTGACGGGTGGCGTAAGTTGCAGGTAGAGAGATATATAGCGAGTTGCTGGGCGGTTGCTGGACGCGGCGAAAACGGTGACACAGAGACACAGAGGGGATGCGAGCAGTAGTCCTCCGTGTCCTCCGTGCCCTCAGTGTGATGATGATACCAGACTTGTCTCACGCAGAGTCAGCAGAGCTAGCAGAAACAACTGCCGTTCTCTGCTCACTCTGCTGACTCTGCGTGAGACATCGCCTTGTTTTGTGCTCCGTCACTCCATCAATCAAACGATTCACGCGGATTCGGCGTGAAACCCGTCGGTGCTGATTCGAACTCACGCAGAGCAGCAGAGGATGCAGAGAACGGAAGAAGGGATGGCTCAGGCGCCCCTTCTCCGCCGCGCCGTTGCGCGGGGGGCGGCGTTGCTTGCACGGCGTCGGCTGGGTCCTTACCCTTACGCCGTCCTCCATCCTCCCCGCACGACAGTCGGTTCCCGCGCCAGCACACGCGGCTCCCCGTAATCCCCGCAGCATGCCAGCCATCCACCCCGCACCCGGCGCCGAGCCGGCGGGCACCGGGGGCGGCGCCCACGATCCGGACGCCATCCCCGACAAGGAGATCCTCACCTACCGCCTGGTCACCGGCCTCTCCGCCGCGGCGGCGCTGGGGTTCGGGTTCGTGTACCGCGCGGTGCTGCCGGGCGCGGACGATCCGTGGATCTACCGCTTCGTGGTGGCCGCGGCGGCGCTGGCGGTGCTCGGCCTCTCCTTCGTGCCCGGCCGGCCGCGGCTCGTCTCGGCGCTGCACGGGCTCT
>DASQLJ010000529.1:0-11375 GCA_035630095.1 Longimicrobium sp. | reverse complement strand
AAATGAATTCGCTGCGCCGCTGCAACAAACACACGAAGTCCGCCTTCGCGGCGCCTTCGCGGACTACCGGCGCTGCCGCCGCCTCGATGATGGGGCACGCGACGAGCCCTGGTCCACGCTGAAGTAGCCGGCGCGAAGCGCCCCCGGTCCCTCTCCCAGGTCGTTTTGGGAGAGGGACAGCCGCGAAGCGGCAGGGTGAGGGCCAGCGGCGCCGCGGAAACGCACCACGGCCTCGGCTCTCGCCGACCGAGAAGGGCCGGGTGAGGGCCGCGGGGCCTTGGCCGAGACCCGTCCGACATGCCGTCGACGCGCGCCTGATACACCCGGTGCGTGCGTGCGCGCGGTGCGGCCGATACCTTGCACGAGGCACGATCGACCTCACCGCCCCCGTCGTCCGGCGGGGTGCGGGCGAGCGTTCGTCACACTCGTCTCTCGTTCAATGGACCGCGTTCTCGCAGTGATCCTCGGCGGCGGCGCCGGCACCCGGCTCTTTCCGCTCACGGCCCAGCGCGCCAAGCCCGCCGTGCCCCTCGCCGGAAAGTACCGGCTGGTGGACGTGCCGATCTCCAACTGCATCAACTCCGGGCTCAGCCGCATCTTCGTGGTCACGCAGTACAACTCCGCGAGCCTGAACGACCACATCGCCCGCTCGTACCTGTTCGACCGGTTCCGCGGCGGCTTCGTGACCGTGCTGGCGGCCGAGCAGACCCCCACGTCGGAGCACTGGTACCAGGGCACCGCCGACGCCGTGCGCCAGTCGAACCTGCACATCCGCAGCTACGCGCACGACCAGGTGCTGATCCTCTCCGGCGACCAGCTCTACACGATGGACTACCGGCTGATGCTGGCGCACCACAAGGAGACCGGCGCCGACATCACCATCGCCGCCACGCCGGTGGTGGCCGCCGAGGCGCCCGGCTTCGGCATCCTCAAGACCGACGCCGGGCACCGCATCACCGAGTTCCACGAGAAGCCGGCGCTCGACGACCTGGCCGGCAAGGAGAGCCCCGTGGAGCCGGAGATGGAGGCGGCCGGCCGCATCTACCTGGCGTCGATGGGCATCTACATCTTCGACTGCCAGGTGCTGCAGGAGCTGCTGGACGAGCACCGCGACGCCAACGACTTCGGCAAGCACATCATCCCGCTCTCCATCCGCGAGCGGAAGGTGGTGTCGTACCCGTTCAAGGAGTACTGGAACGACATCGGGACGGTGCGCTCGTTCTTCGAGACCAACCTGATGCTCACCGATCCCAAGCCGGCGTTCAACCTGTTCGACCAGCAGATGCCGCTGTACACCGACGCGCGCCTGCTTCCCCCGGCCAAGATCACCCGCTCGCGCATCGACGCGTCGATCATCGCCGAGGCGAGCGTGGTGATCGACAGCGACATCACGCAGTCGGTGATCGGGATCCGCTCGTACCTGGGCGCGCGCACCCGCATCAACCGCGTGGTGATGATGGGCGCCGACTACTACCGCTGGGAGGATCCCGCCAGCCGCAACCGGGTGGAGGGGCCGCCGCAGCCGGGGGTGGACGAGGACTCGGTGGTGGAGGGCGCCATCATCGACAAGAACGCCTCCATCGGCCGCAACTGCGTGATCACCAACACCGGCGGCGTGCAGGACGGCGAGGGCCCCGGCTTCTTCATCCGCGACGGGATCGTGGTGGTGGTGAAGAACGCCGAGATCCCCGACGGCACGGTGATATGAGCGCGGGGACGACGGACGGCCTGCGCATCGCCCAGCTCACCAACGAGTACCCGCCGCACGTGTACGGCGGGGCCGGCGTGCACGTGGAGTACCTGGCCCGCGAGCTGGCGCGCGCCGACGGGGGCGCCCACCGGGTGCAGGTGCTTTCCTTCGGCGAGCAGCGGGTGGAGGAGGGGAACCTCCGCGTCCAGGGCGTGGCGCCGGCGGCGCGCATCGACGTGCGCGACCCGCGCCACGGGCGGCTGATGGACGCGCTGGTGCGCGACCTGGCCATGGTGGGCGCGGTGGACGCGCCGCAGATCGTGCACTGCCACACCTGGTATTCGCACCTGGCCGGCTGCCTGGCGCGCCCGCTCACCGGCGCCAAGCTGGTGCTCACCACGCACTCGCTCGAGCCGCACCGCCCGTGGAAGGTGGAGCAGCTCGGCTCGGCGTACCACGTGACCACCTGGATCGAGCGCACGGCGTACGGCAACGCCGACGGGGTGATCGCCGTCTCGCGCTCGATGAAGGCCGACGTGGAGGCGCTCTACGGCGTCGACCCCGCGCGGGTGCGGGTGATCCACAACGGGATCGATCCCGACGAGTACCGGCCGCGGGAAGATCCCGAGACGCTGCGCCGCCTGGGGGTCGATCCGGACGTCCCCAGCATCCTCTTCGTGGGGCGCATCACCCGGCAGAAGGGGATCCTGCACCTGGTGCGCGCGATCCGGCACCTGCGCCCCGGCGTGCAGGTGGTGCTCTGCGCCGGCGCCCCCGACACTCCCGAGATCGGCGCGGAGATGGCCGCACTGGTGGACGAGGTGAGGCGCGACGCGGCGGTGGGGGTCGTCTGGATCCCCGAGATGCTGCCGAAATCGGAGGTGATCGTCCTCTACTCGCACGCCTCGATCTTCGTCTGCCCCTCGGTCTACGAGCCGTTCGGCATCATCAACCTCGAGGCGATGGCGTGCGAGACGCCGGTGGTGGCGTCGCGGGTGGGCGGCATCCCCGAGATCGTGGTGCCGGGCGAGACGGGGACGCTGGTGCCGATCGAGGCGGAAGGCGGCGGCTCGGTGGAGCCGCGCGACCCCGATGCGTTCTCCCGCGCGCTGGCGGATGCTGTCAACGAGCTGATGGACGCGCCGGAGCGCCGCGCGGAGATGGGCAAGGCCGCCCGCGCCCGCGTCCTCGCGCAGTTCAGCTGGCGGGCGATCGCGGAGCAGACGCTCGACTTCTACCGTGAGCTGCTGGAGGTGCCGGGCTGAGGTGAGGGGACGGGTGCGAGGTTCCAGGTGCCCAGGTCCTGAGTCCTGAGTCCTGGATGTCGGCGTCGATCGATTTCTTGCGGCCCCTCTCCCCAGCGGATGAGGGGCCGCGGTTATTTCGCGTCGAGGCGGCTGGAGTCGCGTGCACGCCGGTCGAGGAGCGGTGCGGATTCGAGGGAAACGCCGGCGGGAAGGCGGGGCGGTGCGAAATGGCGGGGGGCGCGGCCATCCAATGGGAAGCGCGATCCACAGTCGGGCCGAGCGCACCGGCGCCACGATGAACCCCCCACCCGTAAAGGGACGACCATGCGACGTTTTGCCCTGTCCGCGATCCTGCTCCTGGCCACGCTCGCGCCGGACCCGGCGCGGGCGCAGAACGAGGTACGCTACTCCGCCAGCACCGGCGCCATCACCGGCCTGCCGCTTCGGCCCGGGCGGACGTACACCATCGTCGTGGAGAACCTTCACCCGCTCTGCTACGCCTACAGCGCCGAGATCAACGTGAAGGAGGACAATGCCGACCTCTCGAAGCTGATCACGGCGTTCGGCGCGCTTCCGGGCGCGCCGGCGCCATCGAAGACGACGGAGCCGGCCGCGCCCGCCGCGCCGCCCGCGAAGGGCCCGGTCGCGCCAGCCGCCGCGCCCGGCGCGGGTGCCGGCGCCGCCCTCTCGCCCGCCGCGCGCGCCCAGGCGCTGGCACAGGCCACCCAGGCGGTGACGAGCGCCGAGGAGAAGCTGAAGAGCCTGAGCGCCACCGTCACCACGATGGAAGGGGTGGTGGGAAGGGTGAACTCGCCGGCGTGCTCGCGGACGGCGTCGTTCCAGGCGCTCGAAAACGAGTGGGACGCGCACGCCTCCACCCGGCAGGATCTGGTGGCCGCACCCGCGACCATCGGCGCCGCGCGAGCCCTGCTGGCCGCCGCCGGCGCCAGCCTGGTCACGGCCGGCCCCTCCCCGGCGGCAACCGCGGTGAAGAACCGGCTCGACGCGGCGACGACCGACGCGGGGACCCTCGCCGCGAAGACGGCCACGCTGATCCCGGAGCTCCGCACCGCCGAGGGGGCGATGGCCGCCGCGCGCGACCAGGACCACTTCAAGACGGAGGCGTACCTCCCGGCGGGAACGTCGTCGGTGGACTTCACCCTGCGCACCACCGAGATGAGGCCGAAGGCCGGTGCGACGGCCGCCACCACCGAGCTGAAGACCAGCCTGGCCACCCGCCGCGGGATGCGCGTGTTCCTCAGCGCGGGGTACCTGGCCAGCACGGCGAGCCTGCACGACTACGAGCGCGCCAACCGCCCGTGCCCCGCGGGCGCCACCTTCACCTGCGAGACCACCTATTCCACCTACGTGGACCGCACGCCCGGCGTCGGCGGGTTCGCCTTCTCGCCCGTGCTGCAGGCGAACGTGGCCCTGCCGGACTGGCGGAGCTCGGGCGTGTCGCTCCATGCCAGCGCCGGCGTGGCGGCCCGGTCGGTGAACGGCACGGTCTCGCCCGAGTTCATCCTGGGCGGGGGCACGGGCTTCCTGGACCGGTTCCTGGTCACCGCGGGCGTTCACCTGGCCCGCGACGAAAAGCTGCTGCTGGGCGATGCGGCCGCGGTGGAGAGCCGGCCCGTGTCGGACAAGATCACGGCGGGCGACGCGATCTCCGTCGTCTGGCGGACCGCCTTCGTCGGCACCGTCACCTTCCGGCTGAACTGACGCCTCGCATCCCCCTCCCGACACAGGGTGGACGGTGACTCCAGGAAAGGACGCCGGGTGCGCGGGATCTCCGCGCACCCGGCGTCTTTTTTCTCCCGGATCCGACCTCCGCGGGATGCGAAGCCCGGCGGAGCGTCAGCGGATCGCGCCGTCCTTGCCGGCGATCCGGCGGAGGACGCCGGTCTGGCCCGCGTGGTAGGCCTGGTGGAACGCCACCGTGCTGATCAGCGAGCGGACGGTCTCGTCGGGGTTGTCGCTGGGGCTGAAGGGCGCGGGCTGGTCCAGCGCGTCGGCGGGGAGCTCGCCGAGGCCGGTGTCCCAGCGCTCGCTGACCGTGTCCCACGCGGCGCGAAGCGCCTGCAGGTCGATCGCCTCCGCGGGGTCCACGATGGGCGCGGTGCCGCGGTCGTACCGGTCGAGCGCGCCGTCCAGCGTCACCGGCTCCTGGCCGAGCAGCGGGAGCGCGCGGCCGTAGATGCACACGAGGTGGCCCAGCACCCAGTTGAGGCAGTTTCCGTTCGGCCGCGGCTGGGCCAGGCTCTCTTCGTGGGTGATGCCGTCCACGTTGATGCGGACGACCTGGTGGGTCATCCGCGCCTGGTGCCGGAACGTCTCGATGTCGCGGTTCGTGGCGGGTGCGGCTGTGCTCATGCTCACCTCCTGCGCGCGGTGGTGGGGCGTGACGACCTTGCGTCACTCAACAATTAGTACGATATCGTATTATATTGCCGCGTCGACAGCTCCCCGTCAACCCTCCCGGGAGCGGATCCGGTCACCGTTATATTTCCGCAGAAGCCGACTGCCTCCAACGGAACGCGCCATGGCCCTGGACTTCCTCTCCCCGCTGCACAAGGCGTCCCGGCAGATCTCGGTGTACCTCGAGACGCACACCCGGGCGCTGGGGGTGAGCCCGTCGGAGGGGCACGTGATCACCTACCTGCGCGGCTACGCTCCGGCACCCGTCGGCGAGCTGGTGCGGGTGTTCGGGATGAAGCAGTCGACGCTCACCAGCATGCTCGACCGCCTGGAGCGCGCCGGCCTGGTGCGGCGCGAGGTCAACCCCGGCGACCGACGCTCCTTCCTGGTCCACGTGAGCGACGCGGGCGTTGAGCTGGCCGAGCGCATCACCGCCGTCCTGGAGACGCTGGAAGCCGACATGCGCGCCAGGGTGAGCGCGGGACAGATGGAAGGCTTCCGTGCCGTGATGGGCGCCGTAGAAGACGTCACGCGGGTGCAGCTCCGCGAGCGGTGAGCGCAAGCGTGCGCCGCCACGATGCGTGGACGGCACGGCAACGGTGCGGCGGACGAGCGAGATCCGACATTCGCGATCGCCGGCGATCTTGAGAAAGGAAGCATGTCAGACATCTTCGTCCATCTTACCGCAGCTGCACGAACTCCATCATACACGTCCGCAACCGGCTGATACCTCGTCTTGATTACGTCGCAAAATGTAAGTAGTTTTGATGTGGCTGCCTCGCGCGTGTCGACTCCCTCGTGCATACATCCAGTCTCCCGACAGAGGCGTCAGCGATCTGGCTGACGCGGTCGAGGGTTCTGGCACCTCGATCTGCGCCGGCGGAGCCGGCATCTTCAATCAACGCTCTCGCTGAGAAATCAGCTCACTCACAGGTTCCGTCCCGATGAACACGCCATACCGCACCCGGCTTCGCCTCGCCACCGCCGCGACCGTCGCACTCCTCGCGAGCGGGTGCGCCACGGCCGGCACGCCGCCGCCGCCCGTCTCCACCAGCCGCCTGGGCGTCGCGAAGCCGACCGGCACCGTGCCGCGCGGCCTGGTGCAGCTCGAGGCCGGCTACAGCCGCGCGCGGCTGGACCAGCGCACCCGCCACGCCTTCGGCGAGACGATGGTCCGCGTGGGCGTCGGGCCGCGCACCGAGGCGCGGGTGGGCCTCTCGTCGTACATGCGCACCGTCACTCCCGCCACGACGGTGGAGGGGATCGCCGATGCGTCGGCGAGCGTGAAGCACCGCTTCAGCGACGCCCTGGGCTGGATACCGGCGGTGGCGGTGACCGCGGGCGCCACGCTGCCGACGGGCGCCAGCGCCGTGAGCGCCGGTGCGTGGCAGCCGGAGGGCGCGGTGGCGGCTGAGTGGAAGCTGCCGCACGGCCTCCGCGCGCTGGGCATGGCCTCGCACCGCGCCGCCATCGCCGCCGACGACCGGTTCGGGCAGACCACGCTGGCGGTGGCCGGGCGCAGCGCCATCGGCAAGGCGGGGATGGGGCACCTCGAGTATTCGCGCGGCACCTCCACCCGCGCCGGCGCGGTGAGCGTGGGCCAGGTGCGCGCCGGTGGCGGCCTGCGGCTCACCCCCAACCTGCAGCTCGACGGCTGGGCCGCCCGCGCCACCCTCGGCGGCGACCACGAGTTCCTCTTCGGCCTCGGCTTCGCCCAGCGCTGGTAGCTCGGTCCCGAAGCCGTATTGGTGCGGGGGGGACTCGCACACCGGAGCTTACAATTGAGAGTCGTAAGCTCCGAAGACTGAGGAACGGGCGGGCTCCGGAGTGGAGCCCGCCCGTTCTCGTCGTATTCCCTGGCCGCGACGGATCTGCCGTCACGCCTCGCCCATCATCAGGCCCTCGATGGTGTGGCCCTGGACGATGGGCTCGAGCCTGTCGACCACGCGGCAGGTGAGGTGGTCGCGCAGGGACTGGGGGAGCGACTCGTAGTAGGCGCGGGTGAACTGCAGGTCGTGGCGCTCGGCGTTGCGGGCGTCGGGGGCGTCCACGCCCAGGACCAGCGCGGGGCGCGGCGTGTCGGAGCGGTTGGCGGTGCCGCGGTGGATGGTGAGCGCCGAGCGCACGCTGATGTCGCCCATCGTCGGCATCTTCCGCTGCGCGCGCTCCAGGTAGCGCGGGTACAGAGACTTCGGCGGAAACATCTCGTGCTCGAAGCCCTCGCCCAGGTCCCACTGCGTGCCGGGCGCGATCTCGAAGGGCCCCATGTCCTCGAACACGTCCACCGTGGTGAGGTTGAACGCGAGCGAGTTGAGCCGGCGGCCTTCCGTGGTCTCCCGCGGGGCGGGGAAGTCGCGGTGCCAGGGCTGGTCCACCGCGCCCGGGTTGGGCACGTCGAAGCCGATCTCCACGATCTTGTAGTCGCGCCCCAGCACCGCCTCGGAGACGGCGACCACCCACGGGTGCGTCGCCAGCTCCTGGAAGCCGCGGATGTCCTCGGGATGGATCTCCACGTAGTGCCGCTTGGGCCCGCGCCCCACGGCGCCGCCCGGCCGCGCCAGCGCGTCGCGGTAGGCGACCTCGAGGTCCTCGCCGAGCTGGGCCGCCCACTCGCGGCTGAAGGCGCCCTTCAGCCCCAGGATCCCGTCCCCGTACAGCGCGCCCATGATGGCCGCAACGTCGTACCGCGCGGTCGGAGGGGGAGTCGGCGCGTCGCCCTGCGCGGCTGGTGCTTCGGAGATGGTGGTCATCGCAGCCTCCCGCCATTAGTGTTCATCCGCGGCCTCGATCGCCGCCGCCGCACGTCGCCGTCCGCCCGTCGCCGTTCGCGTATCCCGCGTCGGGCACGATCTCGCTCCATCGCCCCCGCCGTCACCCGCGCGCCGCGCTGGCGCGGCGAATGCGGCGTGAAGGCGAAGGCGCCGCCGGCACTCCGCCGCGCGCGCCCCGTGGCGGCTCTCCGGCTCGCCCCCTGCCTGGGGAGACGATGATGTCATCCACCCGATACGCCGCCACCGCCGCCGCGCTGCTGCTGGCCGCCTGCGCCGGCAACCCGTCGCCCGGGAGCCGCCAGCCCGAGCCTGAGCCCGAGCAGGTGGAGGTGGGCTACGGCACGCAGTCGCGCAAGACGCTCACCGGCGCGGTCGGCTCGCTGGAGGGCGACGAGATGGCCGCGCGCGCCACCCGCGTCGAGGAGCTGTTCCAGGGCCGCCTGGCCGGCGTGGACGTCCGCCGCACGGGCGACGGGGGCTACACGGTGCGCGTGCGCGGCGCGGGCGGCCTGATGACCGACGGCGAGCCGCTGTACGTGATCGACGGCGTGCCCGTGGCCGGCATCTCCCCCGGCGCCGCGCTGGTGGGGATCGACCCCGCCTCGGTCGCCCGCATCGACGTGCTCAAGGACGCCGGCTCCACGGCCATCTACGGCTCGCGGGGGATGAACGGGGTGATTCTCATCACCACGCGCCATCGGTAGCGCGGTCGCAGGCGCCGGGGCCCGTCGCGGGCGCCGCGAACAGGTGCGCTCACGCCCCCGCCGTCTGCGCCACCGACCCGGCATCGACCCGCTCCACCGACGCCCCGGCCGACGCCGAGCAGACGTAGACCTTCGCGTCGAGCCCCACCGCGGCCTTGTACATCGCCACGACCTCGCTGGCGAAGCGCGGTGCGGCCTCGGCCGTGACCAGCGCGACGGCGCACCCGCCGAAGCCGGCGCCGGTCATCCGCGCGCCGTGGCAGCCGGGCTGCGCCTGCGCCAGCGCCACGATGGCGTCGAGCTCGGCGCGCGAGACCTCGTAGTCGTCGCGGAGGCTTGCGTGGCTCTCGTTCATCAGGCGCCCCACCTCGGCCGCGTCGCCGCGCCGCAGCGCCTCGGCCGCGCGCAGGGTGCGCTCGTTCTCGGTGACCACGTGGCGCGCGCGGCGGTAGGTGAGCGGGTCCATCGTGCGCTCGCGGCGCTCCAGCCCGGGCACGCTCACGTCGCGCAGCGCGGGTACGCCCAGCGCCGCGGCGGCGGCGGCGGTGTCGCGGCGGCGCTCGTTGTAGGCGCTGTCCACCAGGCCGCGGCGGGTGGCGGTGTCCAGGATCACCACCGCGGTCCCCGGCGGCAGCGGCACCGAGCGCGTCTCCAGCGAGCGACAGTCGATCAGCAGCGCGTGCCCCTCCTCGCCCGCCGCCGAGATCATCTGGTCCATCACCCCGCAGTGCACGCCCACCCAGCCGTTCTCGGCCTTCTGCGCCAGCAGCGCCATCTCTCGCGCGTCCCACGCGAACCCCGACACCGCGCAGAACGCCCGCGCCGTCGCCAGCTCCATCGCCGCGCTCGACGACAGCCCGGCGCCGATCGGCACGTCGCCGGCGGTCACGCCCTCCCAGCCGGCCAGGTTGCGGTCCTTCTTCTCCAGCGCCCACGCCATCCCGCGCAGGTACTCGATCCACCCGCCCTCGCTGCACCCCAGCGTGGAGAGGCTGAACGAGCGCGTCTCGGCGAAGTCGAGCGAATGGACGGTCACGCCGCGGTCGGCGCACGGCCGCAGGGCGATCCACACCGCGCGGTCGATGGCCATGGGGAGCACGAAGCCGTCGTTGTAGTCGGTGTGCTCGCCGATCAGGTTCACGCGCCCCGGCGCGCGCGCGACGAACGCCGGCCCCCCGCCGAAGTGCTCGTGGAACCCGTGGATCACGGCGTCGCGCGGGTGGGTTTCGATGTCCATCTACCGTTCAGGGCTGCAGGGGTGAGTCGGAACTTCGGTGCGGCGCGCGGGCTCGGACGGCGTTAGTCCCGCGCGCCATATCCATGCGGATTCGCCCGGTGCCACGCCCACGCGCTCTCGATGATCTCGCGCAGGTCGTGGCTCGGCTCCCAGCCCAGCTCGCGGCGGATGCGGTCGCTCGCCGCCACCAGCACGGCGGGGTCGCCGGGGCGCCGCGGGCCGATCACGGCGGGGATCGGGTGGCCGGTGACGGCGCGCGCGGTCTCGATCACCTCGCGCACGCTGAAGCCGCGGCCGTTCCCCAGGTTGTAGGTGCGGCTGCCGCCGTCCAGCGCGTGCAGCGCCCGCACGTGCGCGTCGGCCAGGTCGCTCACGTGGATGTAGTCGCGCACGCAGGTGCCGTCGGGCGTGTCGTAGTCGTCCCCGTACACGATCACCTTCTCGCGCTGGCCCAGGGCCACCTGGAGGACGACGGGGATCAGGTGCGTCTCGGGATCGTGGTACTCGCCGCGGTCGGGCGAGACGGCGCCGGCTGCGTTGAAGTAGCGCAGCGACGCGTAGCGCATCCCGAAACGGTCGTCCATCCAGTGCAGCAGCCGCTCGAGGATGCGCTTGCTCTCGCCGTACGGGCTCCCGGGCCGAATCTCGGCCTCTTCGTCGATCGGCACGCGGTCGGGAAGGCCGAACAGGTTGGCGGTGGAGGAGAGGATGAACCGCTTAACCCCGTGCTCCGCGGCGCTCTCCAGCAGGTTCAGCCCGTTGCGCACGTTCTCGCCCAGGTGCAGGAAGGGCTTCTCCATCGATTCGCCGACCAGCGTCTGCGAGGCGAAGTGGAGGATGCCTTCCGGTCGGTGGCTCGCCATCACCCGGTCGATGGACGCCCGGTCCGCCAGGTCGGCCACTACCAGCTCCGCCCGCTCGTCCACCGCCCGCCGGTGCCCCTGCGACAGCCGGTCGATCACCGCCACCTCGTGCCCCGCCTCCACGAGCTGGTTGACCACCACGCTGCCGATGTACCCGGCTCCCCCCGTCACGAGCAGCCTCATCTCGGCCTCCGACTCGTCGAGGCAACTCGGTCCCTAACGCCGTCGATGTCATCCTGAGGGCGACCATGCACCGCCGCGGAATGCACAGTCTCCCGCAGCCCGAAGGATCTACAACCCGGGAGTGCGATACCGCCGGCCTGTCGCGCGGGCCGGCTATAGATCCTTCGGCCGGCGAGCGACCGTGCGTCGGCGGCTTCGGCGTGGCGGGCCTCAGGATGACAGGGTGGGGTGGAGCGCGTCTCGGTTGGCATCACTTCGATCA
>DASQLJ010000528.1:0-2202 GCA_035630095.1 Longimicrobium sp. | reverse complement strand
CTTCGCCTCATGCATCCCCACCTGAGCCATGTCCTGAGGATAGCGCAGCTTAGCTAGCTTAGCTAGCGACTACTTGCACATCGTGAAGCGCTTGGACACGGTCTTGCGCTGCACCCGCGAGGAGCCCTGGCGCCGGAAGTGGATGCGAGCGTGGACGCGGTGCTTGGAGCCGCGCTTGAACGTCACCCGGATGCGCGTCTTGTAGGGCTTGCGGCGGTCGGTGCGCTTGCGCTTGCCGCGGTCGATGAAGAAGACCACCTTGATCACGCGTGGCTTCAGGCGGTCGCTGCGCTGCTTGATGCGGACGCGGACCGGCACGCGGCCGCCCACCGGGATGCAACCGAAGCCCGCGGTGAGCCGCAGCGTGGAGCCGGGGGTCGGGCCGGGGACGACGGGCGGCGGGGGCGGCGGGCTGAAGCGCGGCGCATAGCCGAAGTCCTGGAAGCCCGACCAGGTGCTCGAGAAGCTGTTGACTGCGACCTGCTGGCCGCCGGCGCCGCTGCGGACGAAGACGTGCAGGCGGTTCGGGCCGACCGCCGTGGCTCCCGGGCCGGAGGCCGCACCCCCACCCAGGCGTGCCCAGGGCGAGAAGCCGCCGGTGTTGGTCCAGGAGCGGATCCAGATGGCACCGTCGGCGCCGCGGGCGAAGATGTCGCGCCGGTTGGTGTCCCAGGTCGTGGCCGAGACGCCGGAGGAGAGGGCGCCGCCCAGGGGGAGGTACTCGCTGAATCCCGACGCGGCGGTCCAATATTTCTCATATAGCTGGCCGTCGGTGCCGCGGGCGTAGATCTCGATGTGCTGAGGGCCGGGCGAGATGATGCTGGGGCGCCCCGCGAGCCCCCCGCCGAGCGGGCCCCATCCAGACCAGCCGGTGCTCTCGTGGGACTTGAGGTAGAGCTGATTGTCCGTGCCGACGCCGACCACGTCGATCTGGCCGGTGCCCTGCCGGTAGGTCACGGCGGGCGCGGAGAGGAAGCCGCCGCCGAGCGACGACCACCCCGTCCAGCCGCCGGCCGGCGTGAAGGCCCTGTGGTGGGCGGCGCCGTCGGTGCCGCGCGCCACCACGTCGTAGATCCCGTCGGGGCGGGCGCTGATCGAAGGCCCGGACGAGAGCGAGCCGCCGAGCGACGTCCAGCCCGTCCAGCTGCTGCCGTCCCATGAGCGCGTCCAGAGCGCGCCGTCGGAGCCGCGGATGACCGCGCGCATGTCCCCCGCCCCGCGAGCGGCGACCGCGGGCTCGTCATCGACGATCGGCAGGGCGGCGTGCGCGGGGCCCGCCGCCAGCAGGAACGCTGCGCAGCACGTGAGAACGCCGAGGAGGCTTCGACTGACCAACATCCGGACCAATGCTACCGGCGAGCCCGCAGATGGCGCGCATACTGGCGCGCGAACCCGATCACGAAGCGCGGGTTGTAGTGGAGGTAGCGCCGCCACAGCCGCCGCGGCTCCTGGACGAGCCGGAAGGCCCACTCGAGCCCGACCCGCTGGAGGCTGCTGGGCGCCTGGCGCTTGAGGCCGGCGTGGAAGTCGAAGGCGGCGCCGACGCCGACGAGCACGGGCGCCCTCAGGCGCGTGCGCATCGACGCCATCCACTTCTCCTGCAACGGGACGCCGAGCCCGACCCAGATCACATCGGGCTCGGCGGCGTTGAGCTCGGCGGCGATCGAGTCGGCCTCGCCGGGGGTGAGCTCGCGGAACGGGCCGGGCCGCACGCCGGCGAGGCGCAGGCCGGGGTAGCGGCGCGGCAGCTCGTCGCGCAGCGTGAGGAGCGCGGCCTCGCGCCCGCCATAGAGGAAGAAGCGCTGGCCGTTGCGGGCGGCGCGCTCGCACGCGCGCTCCATCAGATCAGGGCCGTAGACGCGGCTGGAGAGGTTGTGGCCCAGCAGGTTCATCGCCCACACGAGCGGCTGGCCGTCCGGGACGGTGAAGTCGGAGGCGAGCACGGCCTCGCGCAGCTCCGGGTCCTCCTGGGACTCCATCACCGTGTGGACGGCCGCGACGCAGATGTAGGCACGCTGCCGGGCGACGACGGCCGCCTCGATCCAGTCCAGCGTCCGCGTGTAGTCCGTGAGCGCCAGCGGGACGCCCAGCACCTCCTGCGATGCGAGGGGCGGCACGGGCCGGGTGGCGGGCGGGGAGGTGAGGGACATGGTGGTCACCGCCTGCTGCAACGCAGCGGAGGCCTGATCGTTGCGGCGACAT
>DASQLJ010000527.1:0-5411 GCA_035630095.1 Longimicrobium sp. | reverse complement strand
CCCGCCGAACGGCTCGTCCTCGGCGCGCTGCACCGAGGCGGCCAGCACGGGGACTTCCGCCGCGGACAGGGGGCAGACCACCAGCGGGTGGCGCGTGCGGGCCAGCACCTGCCGCACCCAGGGGAGCTCGTCGTAGTCGGGGTCGCCGGTGACGAAGGTGAAGGCCTTGGCCTCGCTCCCCTCGCCCTGCACCGCCTGCACCAGCCCCAGCAGGAGCGACGAATCGAGCCCCCCCGAGAGGTTGATCCCCACGGGGACGTCGGAGCGGAAGCGCAGGCGCACGCTGTCCAGCAGCAGCGCGCGGTACTCCTCGCGCACCTCGGCCTCCGGGCGCGGGTCGGTCTCGCGCCCCGCGCGCTCGGCCACGTCGTACCAGCACGACACGCGGGTGCGCCCTCCCTGCCAGGTCAGCGAGTGCCCGGCCGGGAGCTGCTCGACCCCCTCCCAGAAGGTGCGCGCCGCGTGGTCGTACATCCCGTGCGCCAGGTATCCCGCCCAGGCGGCCGCGTCGGCGCGGCGCTCGACGCCGGAGGCGTGCAGCGCCTTGATCTCGCTGGCCGCCCGGAGCGTCCCACCGGGCCCCTGGTGCAGGTACAGCGGCTTCACCCCGAAGCGGTCGCGCGCCGCGAAGAGGCGCTTCTCCTGCTCGTCCCAGAGGAGGAAGGCGAACATCCCCACGAAGCGCTCCAGGCACCCCTCGCCCCAGCGCCGGAACGCCGCCAGCACCACCTCGGTGTCGGTGCGGGTGCGGAAGGGATAGTCGCCCAGCTCCTCGCGCAGCTCGCGGTAGTTGTAGATCTCGCCGTTGAAGGCGATCCAGTAGCGGCGCCCGGCGTCGGCCATCGGCTGCGTGCCCGCGGCGCTCAGGTCGATGATGCTCAGCCGGTTGTGCCCGAGCCCCGCCAGGCCGGCGGGGTCGGTGTACACGCCGGTGGCGTCGGGGCCGCGGTGCGTCTGTGCCGCCACCATCGCCTCCAGCCGTTCGGCCGGCCACCCGCTCCCGAAGATCCCCGCGATCCCGCACATCGCTGCCGTCCTCCGCCGCCGTCAGGGGTGCGCCGGGGCGTCCGGGCGCAGCAGCGCCACGAGCCGCCGGGCCAGGAAGACCTCCGTCCGCGCCATCGACTCCACCGTCGCGCCGCCGATGTGCGGCGTGACGACCAGGTTCTCGTGCTCCCGCGCATGGGCGACGAGCGGGCTCCCCGCCACGCGGCCCGTCTCGTCCGCCAGCACGTCCACCGCCGCCCCCGCCAGCCGGCCCGAGCGCAGCGCGTCCAGCAGCGCCCCCTCGTCCACCAGCTCGCCGCGGGCGGTGTTGACGAAGCGGGCGCCCGGCTTCATCCGCCCGAAGCAGTCGCGGTTGAAGAACCCGTGCGACTCGGGCGCATAGCTGGCGTGCAGCGAGACGATGTCGGACTCCGCGAGCAGGCGATCCAGCGGCACCACCGTGACGCCCGGCGGCGGCGCCTCGGGCGCGGGATCGACGTCGCAGGCCAGCACGCGCGCGTCGAACGCCGCCAGGTAGCGGGCGACGATGCGGCCCACGCGCCCCAGCCCCACGATCCCCACCGTCGCCCCGTGCAGCTCGCGCCCCCGGAAGCGGTCGCGGTCCCACCCGCCGGCGCGCGCGTGCCCGGCGGCGGCGGGGAGGTGGCGCAGCAGCGCCAGCATCAGCGCCAGGGTGTGCTCGGCGGTGGCCCGGATGTCCTTCAGGAACGCCGTCTCGCCGCGCAGCGACAGCACCCGCACCCCGCGCCGCGCGGCCTCGTCCAGGTCCACGTGGTTCAGCCCCGTGGTGGCGGTGGCGATCACCCGCAGCGCGGGCGCGGCGTCCATCACCTCGGCGTCCACGCGGGTGCGCAGCCGCACCCAGAGCACCTCGGCGGCGCCGGCGCGGGCCAGCAGACCGGCGCGGTCGAGGTCCTCGAGGCGGACGCGGGCGACGCCGCGCAGCAGCTCGGCGGCCTCGGGGGCGAACCCCGCCGGCTCCGCCACCAGAACCTCAGGCTTCGCCGCGCGCATGCCGGATCAGCAGCTCGGCCAGGAGCAGGTCGAAGGGGGTGTCGATGTTCACGGCGCGCTCCTCGGGGACGAGCCAGGCGCGGCAGTCGCGGCCCTGGAAGCTGCCGCCATCCACCAGCACCTCGCGGCGGGTGACGTAGAGGGAGCCCTCGCGCAGGTACAGCGGGGGGAGCTCCTGCCGGCGCTGCCCCTCGAACGCCTCCGCGAACGGCGGGTCGTGCACCCGCCCCTCGTCGTCCAGGCGCTTCATCCGCGCGGGGTGGCGCTCGCCCACCGGGGTGAACGAGATCACCGAGTCGGCCCCGGTGCGCTCCAGCAGCGCCACCGCGCCGTCGATGTCGGCGGCGCGGCGCAGCGGGCTGGTGGGCTGCAGCAGGCACACCGCGTCGAAGCGGTCGCCCCCCTGCTCCAGCCACTCCAGCGCGTGCAGCACCACGGGAAGGCTCCCGGTCTCGTCGCGCGCCAGCTCCGCCGGCCGCAGGAAGGGGACCTCGGCGCCGTGCGCGCGCCCCACCGCCGCGATCTCCTCGTCGTCGGTGGTGAGCACCACGCGCGCGAGGGAGGGCGCGGCGAGCGCCTCGTCCACCGTCCACGCCAGCAGCGGCTTGCCCCCCAGCGGCCGCACGTTCTTGCGCGGCACCCCCTTCGAGCCGCCGCGGGCGGGGATCAGCCCCAGGACCCGCACGTCAGTACGTCAGCCGCTTGTCGATCCGCAGCGGCGCCTCCGCCAGGATCTTCGCGATCCGCTCGCCGGCGCTGCCGTCGCCGTACAGCGGGTCGCGCGCGTAGCGGCCGTTGGAGAGGTGGCGCCCCACCGCCCCGGCGATCTCCACGCGGTCGTAGTCCACGTCGATCACGTTGCGGCCGCGGTCGCGGCCGCCCTGGCGCGAGCCCACGTTCACCACCGGCACGCCCAGGAAGCACGCCTCGCGGATCCCCACGCTCGAGTTCCCCACCAGCCCGCGGCTGTTGTAGATCAGGCGCAGGAAGTCGAGCGGCGCCATGTTCTTGAAGAAGTGGATGTTCTCGGGGCGGTGCTGCTCGCGGAAGGCGCGGATCCCCCCCGAGGTGCCGTCGGAGCCGGCGTCCACGTTGGGCCAGAACCAGAGCGCCGGGAGCCCCTGGTCGCGCACGGCGTGCAGCGTCTCGGCGATGTGCGCGCGGGCCTCCTGGTACTCGGTGGTCACCGGGTGCTGCATCACCACCAGGTACCCGCCCGACAGGTCCACAGCGTCGCCCACGCCGCCGTACTTCTCGAACGGGTCGAAGTCGAGCGCCGGCGACTCCAGCATCTCCGCCGCCAGGTCGATGGAGGGGCACCCCGTCACGTGCACCGAGGCCGGCTCCTCGCCCATGCGGATCACCCGCTCGGCGGCGCGCTGGCTGGAGACCAGGTGCAGGTCGGAGAGCTTGGTCACCGCGTGGCGCACCTTCTCGTCGATCGACCCCGTCACCTCGCCGCCCTGCACGTGGGCCACGGGGATGTTCATGTACGACGCGGCCACCGCGGTGGACATCGTCTCGAAGCGGTCGGCGATGGTGACCACCGCGTCGGGGCGCAGGTTGTCGAAGGCGGTGGCCAGCTCGATCAGCCCCAGCCCCGTGGTCTTCGCCATGCTCGCCAGGTTCTCGCCCTCGAGCACCATGTACACGCGCGCGGCGATGTCGAAGCCGTCCTGCTCGATGTACTGCACCGCGGTGCCGTAGCGGTCGAGGAGCGCCGAGGCGGCCACCACCAGCTGCAGCTCCAGGTCGGGGTGGTCGGCGATGGCGCGCAGCGCCGTCTTCACCCGCGAGTAGCTGGGGCGCGCGGTCACCACCACGCAGATCTTGCGCTTGCTCACGGCTGCGCCTCCAGGTGGGCCGACGACAGCAGGTCGTCGGCGTGCACGTGCACGCGCAGGCGGCGGCCCAGCACGCCGTCGATCTCGGCCGCGGGGATCCCGGTCCCCGGCTTCTTGAAGGCCAGGTGCTCGCGGGCCAGCACGGTGCCGGCCGGCAGGTCGCGGCGCACCACCAGGCTCTTGGTGAAGAGCTGCCGCAGCGGCCGCGTCTCCTCGGCGGCGGCGTCCTTCTCGACGGGGGACCCGATCATCCGCTCGGTGAAGCGGATCCCCTCCACCATCTGCTTCAGCTCCGCCGTCGTCACCGAGGCGGCCACGTCGGGGCCGAACATCTCGCGGCTGAGCGCCACGTGCACCTCCACCAGGTTCGCGCCGAGCGCCGCCGCGGCCAGGGCGGGGTAGATCGTGCCCGAGTGGTCGGAGAGCCCCACCGGGCAGTCGTAGCGCTCGCGGAACTCCTGGAGGAGGTTGAGGCCGACGCGCTCGGGCGGGCAGGGGTAGGCGCTGGTGCACTGGAACACGGCCAGCGGCAGCCCCGCGCCGCGCACGGCGGCGGCCGCGGCGTCCAGCTCCGCCAGCGGGCTCATCCCCGACGACACCAGCACGGGGATGCCGGTGGCGAGCAGGCGCTCCAGCAGCGGCGCGTTCCCCACCTCGCCCGAGGCCACCTTCCACGCGGGCACGCCCACGCGCTCCAGCAGCTCCGCCGCCTCGGCCGAGAAGGGGGAGCTCAGGAAGAGGAGGCCGCGGTCGGCGGCGTGTGCGGCCAGGCCGGCCCACTGTTCGGGGGTGAACTCCATCCGCTTCCAGTAGTCGTAGCGGGTGGCGTCCTGCGGGCTGAACTTCACGCGCCACGGCTCGCCGGGGGTGCTCTCCGCGGCGGCGATGTGCGTCTGGAACTTGACCGCGTCGGCGCCGGCGGCGGCGATCGCGTCCACGAACGCGTGCGCCGCCCCCAGGCTGCCGTCGTGGCTCTGCGCCACCTCGCCGATGACCAGCGCGGGGTGCCCGGGTCCCACCATCCGGGCGCCGACCGAGAACGACTGCATCTTCACTCTTTTGCGGAATGCTGGAACGGGTCCACGCCGCTCGGGGCCCCGGTGGTTCACGGGGCCCGGGCGGCCGCCACGAACGGCGGGGGTCCCTGGGCGCGCGGTGCTGGTTGAACGAGAATCCCGCCCCGCCGCGCCGAAGTGGCGCGCGGCCGGGCGTTCACGGGTGCCGCGGATGTGGCGGAGTCTCCCTCGATTGCGCAAAGTCTAACCTTTGCCCAGCACCGAGGCAACCCCTGCACCGTCCGCCACTTAGCGCGCCCCGCCCCTCGCTCGGGCCGCAGCGGCGGTTTCGGAATTCATCACCCCGCGGTCGGCGCATCGTGGACTCGAAAGCGATCAGCGTCTCGCCCGCTCGCAGCCAAGGGCCGTAGACGGAACCGCCGGGTCCGGGCGTGTCCCTCCGCTGCGCTCCGGGCCGGGCTTCGCGCGCCGTAGGCAACGATACCGCCGTTGCCAACGGCGCCGAGCCGCCGGCGCGCCAGGCCCTCGC
>DASQLJ010000526.1:0-2832 GCA_035630095.1 Longimicrobium sp. | reverse complement strand
GATCAGCGCCACGATCTGGCCGTTGCCGGACTTCGAGAAGCCGCCGCCCAGGCTCATGTTGGCCACGTTGGCGCCGTGGTCGGCCGACCAGGTGATCCCCGCCAGGATGGCGCTGAGCGGGCCGCTGCCGGTGCGGCTCAGCACCTTCACGCCGATGAGCGTGGTGCGCGAGGTGACGCCGGCCAGCGCGAACGCCTTGCTGCTCACCTGCGTGGCCACGTTGGTGCCGTGCCCGTGGTAGTCGTTCACCGGGTGGCGCGTGGGAAAGTAGGTGGCGGTGAGCGCGTTGTCGGCCGGGATGAACGAGACCGAGCGGCTGAGGTCGACGAGGCCGTTCAGGTCGGCGATGTCGTAGTCGAGCCCGGTGTCGAGGATCGCCACGGTGATGTTCGGCGAGCCCAGCTTGCCGGCGGCCCACGCCGCCGGGGCGTTGATCTGCCGCATGTTCCACTGGAACGGGTAGCGCAGCGCCGTCGTCGGATTGGCCTGGCTGGCGATCACGTCGCTGGCGTCGGCCTCGGTGGAGGCGCCGATGTCGGACTGCACCATCTCGTCCACGGCCACGCTCGCCACGGCCGCGTTGGCGCCGAGCGCCGCGGCGCCCGCCTCGTCGAGCCCGCCCACCGCGGCGAAGCCCACGCCCGCGTGCGAGTACAGCACGCTTCCGCCCAGCGCCGCCACGCTCGCGGCGAAGTCGGCGGGGATCCCGCCCTTGAAGATCACCAGGTGCTGCCCCGAGCCGGCCGAGGCCTCGAGCACCGGCGCGCGCGGCGCGGCGGCGGGCCCGGTGGAATCCGTGGAGCACGCGGCCAGGGCTCCGGCCGCGAGCAGGACCGACATCGTTCCAAACCGCTTCATGGGCGTCTCCATCCAGACAGGGGTTGACCGGCGCGGGGGGCGCGCCGGCGGGGGAGACCTTCTTCGGCAGCCGGACGGTCTTCGGGAGACTCCAGGCTTTGCGGACCGGCCTCGCGGCCGGGGTGCCATTTGTCGAAAGGGTGGGGCAAAAGCGTCTGCCACGGCTGCGGGAGCCCGCGGCGGTCTGGTCGGGTCTGGCGGCGTGCGCCCGCGCTGAACCACGGCGGGCGGACCTGCTTCGGAGGATCGAGGGCTCGGGGCACGCCGAACGGCGCGCGGGGAGCCTCGATTCCGGCGGCAAACGGCCTTCGCGGCGCGGATGGGCTCGCACCGGGGGTGTCATCCTGGAAATGCGGGAAAAGCACGACGGCGCCGGAGCGCCAGGGCAGCGGCGGATCGCCGCGGGCCGGAGTGGCAAGGAACAATGATAGTGGAGAAACCGCGCTGCGTCAATCACCCTCGCGAATTCCGGAACCCCTTGCCGCGTATGCGGATACACTCGTCCATCGACGGGATGGCGCCGCCGGATCGCTTTCACCGAATGGCGCATTCGATCGGATATGGGGTCAAATGTAGTTCCATTGGTCATTCTGGTATATCGGCCACAAAGAAGCGGCCGTCGATCCCGTGGCGTCCGCCGGCTCGCCGTCCCCCGACGCAAGGGGCCCCCGGTGCCGCGCCGCCGTTCGAGCGTCCTCGCACGACGGGGGGATCGGGGCCCCCTCGCTTCGTGCGGCCGATCCCCCGACCCGCCGGGCGGCGCAGCGGCGCACGTCCCCGGTGCCGGCACGGGCGAGGCGAGATCCGGCGCGAGGTTGCCCGGGATCCGCCGCCGCTTTCGCGCATGTACGGAAACCCCGGATTTCGCCGGAGTTGCAGGCGATCGGCGCCCGGAGTGCCCGGCGGCTCGGCGTGCCGGCCGGTGCTTCTTCACTCGACCGCACCCGCACGGTTGAATGCGGAGGCAATCTGCGGTAACTTTTCGGGATGCCTGAAGAGAGCCTGATCGTCCGTGGTGCCCGAGAGCACAACCTCAAGAACATCGACGTCGAGATCCCCCGCGACCGGCTGACCGTGATCACGGGCCTGTCGGGGAGCGGCAAGAGCTCGCTCGCCTTCGACACCATCTACGCCGAGGGCCAGCGGCGCTACGTGGAGAGCCTGTCCGCGTACGCCCGGCAGTTCCTGGGGATGATGGAGAAGCCCGACGTGGACAGCATCGAGGGGCTGTCGCCGGCGATCTCCATCGAGCAGAAGACGGCGGGGCGGAACCCGCGCTCCACCGTGGGCACCGTGACCGAGGTGTACGACTACCTGCGCCTGCTCTGGGCGCGGGTGGGCGTGCCGCACTGCCCCAACTGCGGCCTGCCGGTGGAGCGGCAGAGCGCGTCGCAGATCGTGGAGCGGGTGATGGCGCTCCCCGCGGGCACCTGGGTGGAGGTGCTGGCGCCGGTGGTGCGCGGGCGGAAGGGCGAGTTCCGCGAGCTCTTCGACGAGATGCGGAAGAAGGGCTTCACCCACGGCCGCGTGGACGGCGAGACGCACCGCCTGGAGGAGCCGCCCGCGCTGGCCCGCCGCGCCAACCACGACATCTCCATCTTCGTGGAGCGCCGCGTGGACGTGACGGATGAGAACCGCACGCGCATCGCCGACGCCGTGGAGCAGGCGCTGCGCAACGCCGAGGGCGTGGTGGAGGTGATCGCCCACGGCGACGCGGGCGAGCCGCAGCGCGAGCTGTACAGCGAGGCCTACGCCTGCCCCACCTGCGGGATCAGCATCCCCGAGCTGGAGCCGCGGCAGTTCTCGTTCAACTCGCCCTTCGGCGCCTGCCCCGACTGCGGCGGCCTGGGCACGCGCAAGGAGCCCAACCCCGACCTGGTGCTGGCCGACACCTCGCTCTCCATCCTGGAGGGCGTGGTGCTCCCCTGGGGCGTGCCGCGCGGCCACCTGCGCGGGACGATCCTGGAGGGGCTG
>DASQLJ010000525.1:0-3415 GCA_035630095.1 Longimicrobium sp. | reverse complement strand
GAAAGGGGCGGCCATCGCTGGCCGCCCCTTTCTCGTCGTTCGAATCGCGCCTCTATGGCTTCGCGGCGTGCGCGGTGGTGCGGGTGGTGTAGACCAGGTCGCCCAGCGCCGAGTCGTCGCCGTTGGCGGCGAGGGCTGCGGCGTGGAAGACGACCGCCCCGCCGACCGTCGCGGGCGCGGTCCACTCGATCACCCACTCGATCCGTCCATCCGCGGACGGGACGATCCCGGGACGCGTGTGGGCGGCGTACTGGATCGCGGTGGCGGCGTCGTTGCCGCCCGCGGCGACCTGCGCCCGTTCGTCCACCGCGCGGAGGGCGCCGGCCTGCCGCCCCGCGCTGGGCCCGTCCGCGAAGCGCGCGGCGAGCTGGAAGCCGCCCGCGTGCAGCTCGTTGCGCCGCAGCACGATCGTGGCGCGATACCGCCCGCCCGCCGCGTAGGCCGCCGGCACGCCGGTGATGGCGAGCTCGCCGCCTTCCTCGTTCGACGGGTTGTCGAAGTGGCAGGCGCGGCAGCTCTGCTCCCCGAAGCCGCCGGTGCGCGCGGGCGGGGGGCCGTCGGGGAACGCCGCGATCGCGCCCCCGTGCGCCGGGTAGGCGGCCGCGCCGGCGACGGCCGCCGCGATCCCGGCGAGCCCCGCCAGCGCCCGCGTCACGGCAGCGTCGCGCGCCCGACGGTGTTCGCGTCGGTGCCGAACCAGATCTGCCGCGTGGGCTTGTGGAAGTACATGTGCCGCACCGCCCCGCCGCCGCTGGGGATCTCGGTGGTGCTGAAGAAGCGCTCCGTCCCCGGATCGAAGCCGATCAGCCGGTTGGGCCGCGCGCCGGTCTCCACGAACCAGACGCGGGCGCGGTCGTCCACCGCCATGGCGTAGGGGCGCGCGCTGGCGCCGCCGGGGAGCGCCCACTCCTTGAACTGCCGCGTGGCGGGATCGTACCGCCCCAGCATCCCGCCGGCGTAGTCCACGTACCACAGCTTGCCGTCGGGGGTGATGTCGATGCGGCGGCTGCGGGCCACGTCGCGCGGGAGCGACACCAGCGAGAGCTGCATGGTGGCCGGGTCGATGGTGCCGAGCTGGTTGGTGCCGAAGAGGTTGAACCAGGGCCGGCCGCGCGCGTCCAGCACGATCCCGTACGGGCGCGAGCCGCGCTCGGGCATGCGGACGACCCGCACCTGCCCGTTCGCCGGGTTCAGCTGGCCCACCACGTTGCCGCCCTGCACGGTGAACCAGAGGCCGCCGTCGGCGCCGAACACCAGCGTGTGCGGGTCGCGCACGGTGGAGTCGGGCATGGGGAAGCGGCGCACCTGCCCGGTCGCCGGATCCATCCGGCCGATGTGCCCGTTGCCGTTCCCCGCGTACCACACGGCACCGTCGGGCCCCACCACCAGGTTGTGCGGCAGCGCGCCCTCCTCCAGCTCGAAGCGGCGGAACTGCCCGCTCGCCGGGTCCAGGTGCGCCACGTAGTTGCCCACCTGCCCCACGAACCACACGCGCCCCTGCCCGTCCACGAACGGGTCGCGCGGGCGGCTCCGCTCCCACGGCACCGGCCACTCGCGGACCACGGCGTTCTGCGCCGCGAGCGCGCCCGGCGCGGCGGCCAGGGCTGCGATGGCGATCAGGGCGAGCTGCGGCCTCATGTCATCCCTCCAGGTGGTGTAGACCGGATCGCGGTTGGTGATGTGACGATGCCTCCAAGTTGGGCGGGCGGCGGACGCTGTCAACTGCCGCGGGACGAACGGCGCATATCGCGGGTACGGCCGTCCGCCGACGGTGTCGATCAGGGGCATCCGCGCCCGTCCATCCATTCCTCGCAAGCATTGGCGGGCGAGTGCTTGCGCCGGCGACTTCGCCGTGCCGCCGGACCCCATCGCCGCTCCCGGAACTCGAGCACACGAGGATGACGATGTTGAGAACCACACAGGAGCTGCGCACCTTGTGGGGCCCGGCGTGCAAGGGCAGCTAGGTCAAGCGCACGCCCGCAAGGACCGGCTGGTGACCGACATGCCGCGCGCGATGATCGCGGACGTCTGCCGGATCCTCACGGTGAACGGGGATCGCGTGTGGCGGTGGGGCGGCGACTGGGACGGAAACCCCGCCACCGGGCACAGCAACTACGACGCGATGCACTTCGAGGTGGTGGCTTCCCCCGCCGAGATCGCGGCGGGGATCGACTGGACGACGGTGGCGCAGCAGGCGACCGACCCGTCGAAGCCCTCCACCTGGCCGGTGCTGCACCCGGGCGACCGCGGGGCCGTCGGTGGCCGAGCTGCAGCGGCGCATCGGCGTGGCGGCGGACGGGATCTACGGGTCCAAGACGCTGGCCGCGGTGCAGCAGTACCAGTTCTCGCGCGGGCTGGTGGCCGACGGGATCGTGGGGCTCGCCACCTGGACCGCGCTGCTGACCGGCCAGCCGGCCGTGGGTGCGGGCGTGCCCTCCCCGATCAAGCACACCGCGACGGCCGCACCGATGCGGCCAACAGCGCCGACGCGGCGTACGTCTAACCGCGCCGCCGACGTCCGGAATGACGAGAGGGCGGCCCAGCCACGGCCGCCCTCTCGTCGTGCTTCGCGAATTTCTGCCACAGCCCGTGGCAGAAATCGATGAGATACCTCCGCCGCGCTCCCTCTCCGAGGCAGACGTCTCGTCACGGCTGCCGCGGCAGTGCGTGCACGCGCGCCAAGGCCGCCTCCGCGAGCCGGTCGGCGTCGCGCGAGGTGAGGGTGTGGTGGTTGACGATGATGCTGAAGACGATCGGCTCACCGGCGTGCGTGGTCATGTAGCCGCTGAGCGAGCGGACGTTGCTGACGGTGCCCGTCTTCGCGTGGACGTTGCCCTGCAGCGGGGTGTTCTTCATCCGGTTGCGCAAGGTGCCGTCCACGCCGGCCACGGGGAGCGAGGCGTAGAAGGTCTCGTAGTTCGGGCTCCGGCGCATGTGCTCCAGCAGCGCGATCAGGAAGGTGGGCGCGACGAGGTTGTAGCGCGAAAGGCCGCTGCCGTCCGCCTGCATCAGCTTGCGCGGCGGGAGGCGCCAGGCGCGGGCGGCGCTGTCCACCACGGCGATCCCCGCGCGGGCCGTGCCCTGTCCGCGCAGGGTGCGGCCCATCGTCTTCAGCAGGATCTCGCCGATCTGGTTCTGGCTCGGCTTCATGAAGCCCACCAGGATCTCCCGCATCGGCGGCGACGTCTGCACGAACAGCGTGTCGCGTCGAGACGCGACATGGGCGGCCGGCGGCAGCTCGTCCTGGTCGACGGCGGCGCCGCGGACCTCGATCCCGCGCGCGATCAGCGTTTCGCGCAGGACGGTGACGAAGTAGGCGGTGTTGTTGCGCACCGCCATGTCGTTGCGGACGGTCGCCGTGTCGGCGGGGAGCCGGCCGGCGACGATGAAGGTGTTGCCGGTGTCGGCGCGCGTG